>JAFODX010000191.1 GCA_017380475.1 Clostridia bacterium | reverse complement strand
ACAGCTTGAGCTGGCAGAAAAGATGGGTGTTACCGACAAGGCTGTCAGCAAATGGGAACGTGATTTGTCCTGCCCTGACATCAACTCCATACCAACACTGGCCGAAATCCTTGGTGTTTCCGTTGAAGACCTGATGCCTATCATTTTATGGAATTCAAGTTCGAGTCTGTCCATACAATCTGCTTCTTTAAGCTGTGCAACAAGCGACTCTTCGTCAACTCTTATGCCCATACTCGAAAGTTCCAATGCACAGTCAAGAACCGGATAGTAAATCAATATATCGGCGTTCATTTCCCAGTCATCATAATCCGGTGCTCTGCCATCGTGACGTTTACCCGATTTGAGTGTTTTTCCTATCTGCATAATACAAGCTGCACCGTTTTCACGAAGATACAGATTCTCACGTTCTTTAGCTGTTGCATCAGGATACATATCCTCAAGCTCCTGTGTAGTAACGAATTTAATTTCTTCAGGATAAACGCTCTTTACCGACTCATACTCCGCACATACTTTTTTCTGTGTGCGTCGCATAGCAGTGTATATTTTCTTAACAATATCTATAAGAGTATCAAGAACTCTCTGTTCTTTTGTTATTACTGCTTCCCAGTCCCACTGGTCAACATACATTGAATGAAGGTTATCAACATCCTCATCACGGCGGATTGCGTTCATATCGGTATATATACCCTCGCCCGGCCCGAAACCGTATTTGCCGAGTGTAAGTCTCTTCCACTTCGCAAGTGAATGAACAATTTCGAGATTTTTACCATTTATGCACGGTGCATCGAACGTTACAGGTCTTTCAACACCATTCAGGTTATCGTTCAGACCCGATTCGGGACGCACAAACAACGGTGCAGATACTCGCTGTAAATTCATCGCTGCAATAAGCTCACGCTGGAATGTATCTTTTATAAATTTGATAGCAGCTTCTGTGGTTCTGCCGTCAAGAGCTGAGCTGTATCCTTCCGGAATATATAAACCCATTTCATTTTACCTCTTTTCTGTGTTAATCAACAATCTCTATGTTATCAAGCTGTGCTTTGAAACTCTTACGTATCGCCTGAAGATATTCTTCACGCAACTCTTTCTGTTCTGCTTTTTCAGCATCAGTAAGACCTGATTCTTTAGATTTTTTTGCAAGCTCGTTTATTCTCGCAATTTTGTTTTTATCCATAATTCCCTCGTAACGTCATAACAGACAAATAACGCCGCATCATTGCGACGGTATTCGCCATTAATCATAATGTATTATTTTATCATATTTTGCAGTATGTGTCAAGGGTTATCAGCCTATAAAACAGAAATAACCAATAACAATTACTGCAAGAATAATTCTGTACCAGCCAAATGCTGAAAAACTGTGTTTTCTCACATAATTCATAAGGAATTTAATTGCTATCATAGAGACAATGTATGACACTATCATACCTGTCGCCAGAAGCGCCCAGTCAATAACTCCCTCATATGTAAGTATCTTCAATACACTTACTCCAAACATAACCGGTATTGCAAGAAAGAACGAGAATTCAGCAGCAACAGAACGTGATGTCCCAAGAATCATACCGCCAAGTATAGTTGAACCCGAACGTGATGTTCCCGGCACGATAGAAAGCACCTGAAACATTCCTATAAGTATCGCCTTTTTATATGTCATTTCAGACATCTCGGTAACAGTAGTACGTTTATTCAGTTTTTCTATGATTATAAACGCAATACCGTAAATAATCAATGTAGCTGATACGACCTGCCAGTTTTCAAAATTTTCCATGAAATCATTAAGCAGAAGACCTATTACCGCCGCAGGAATACATGCCACAATAACTTTAAACCACATATCCCACGTTCCACGTTTTTCCTCGCTTGTTTTCTTCGGAGAAAACGGGTTAAGTTTATGAAAGAAATGTGTGACAACTGCTAAAATTGCACCAAGCTGTATCACATATATATACAAATCCGATGCAAGAAATGAACCTTCATTGTTAAGAAATTCATTGAATAATATCAGATGCCCTGTTGAGCTTACCGGAAGCCATTCGGTTATACCTTCTACAATACCCAGAAAAAAGGATTTTATATATTCAATCATTATTTACTAAGTCCTTTTATAAAATTAACAATCATATCAGCACTTTCCTCAACACCGATTTTGCCGGAATTTATACAAATGTCATAGTTAGACATCCTTCCCCAATCACGGTTTGAGTAATAGCTGTAATAAGTTTTACGCTGTTTATCGCTCTTCAGGATTTTATCCTTAGCCTGTTTTTCGTTCAGATCATAAAGATTTGTTATTCTGTTAATACGATTCTCAAGCGGTGAATATATGAATACATTTATTACCTGAACATCTTCTGCATCATCAAGAACATAGTCTGCACAACGTCCTACTATTACACAGTCTTCCTGAGCCGCAACACTTTTGATTACATCAGATTGTGCAATAAAAAGCTTATCATTAAGTGGCATTTCATAATAAAGAGGTCCGTTCATACCACGGATTGAATAGCTTCCGCTTACTAATGAATACAGCAAGCTTGATGTTGCCTTTTCGTCTATGTGCTTAACGGTTTCATCGGAAATATTGCTGTTTTTTGCCGCAATTTCGACCAGTTTTTTGTCGTAGAAAGCATAGCCTAATTTTTCAGCAACAAGCTTTCCGATGTCGTGTCCGCCCGAACCGAACTGTCTTCCGATTGTGATTACTGTTTTCATATTATTCATCCTTTCTGTATTCAGGCAGAATAACTGCCTGATTTTTATATATATCAATATATTGATTTACTTTTTTTACGTAGTGACGTGTTTCAGAAAACGGTATATAATAAAGTGTTTTCCCGTCACTGCTGTAATCAGGGTTTTTCAGCCAGCTATCAACATTTCCCGCACCTGCATTATATGCAGCAAGCGCAGTATCGACATCATTGTATTTATCAATTAACGATGCTAACACAAAACAACCTATTCTTATGTTTGTTTCAGGATCCATATAGTTGTAATCTGCTATGTCAAGTTTCTTTGCATATTCACTCGCTGTAACCTCAGTAAGTTGCATAAGACCGCCTGCATACTCAGACCTTGCATCTGCTATAAAATTACTTTCCTGTTTTATAAGCGCAATTACAAGATATGGGTCAAGGTCGTTTTCTTTTGCATATTTGGTAATATAAGTACTGTATTTAACCGGATATTTAATTTCATTTATCTTTTCTCCGATTTTCTGACCGCTTAAATTTCCTATATATACAATTGCAACCACTAAAATTATCAGAAACAGATATAATCGTGTTTTCTTTCTTCGTCTACGCTGTTGTTGTCTGCGTTGATGGTTTTCACGAAATATTCTTGATTTTGTTGTATATGTTTTCAACACATTCTTCCAATCTGACGTTGTCATTATTTTTAATTATATAATCAGCAAAACTTTCATATTCATCATTGCTCATTTGTGAACTGACCCGGCTTAATGCCATTGATTCGTCTATTCCGTCACGGTCCATTATACGTTTGATGCGTGTTTTTTTATCCGCTGTAACAACCACCGTTTTCTTGCACAAATCCATAACCGGACTGCCTATAATTACTGCACCGTCAATCGCTGCAATATGTGAAGCTGATTCATTGATTTTTTCAATGAGATAGTCTTTAATATATTTATGCGTGACTGAATTCAATAATTTCAATTTATCACCGTCATTAAAAACAATTCCGGCAAGTTTTTTTCTGTCGAGTTCATTATCCGATGTTAAAATATCCTGTCCGAACACGGTGACCAGCTCTTCAAGGCATTTGTTCCCCTTTTGCGTAACTGTCCTTGCTGCTTTATCAGCATCTATCACATTAACGCCCAGATTGCGAAAAATATCACTTACGGTAGATTTGCCGGCACCTGTGGGGCCTGTTATTCCAAATATAATCTTATCCATTTAAATATTCTCTATCTGCCAGTCAATAGCAGTCATACCTTCACGTTCTAAAATTTTGTTAGCCATTTTAAAATGACCGCAACCAAAGAATCCGCGTGATGCCGATACCGGGCTTGGATGTGCCGCAGTTAATATAATATGATTCGGGTTTGTTATGATTTTCATTTTCTCTTTTGCGTTATTACCCCAAAGCATAAATATTATCGGTTTTTCACGTTCGTTATAAATTTTAGCAACTGCATCAGTAAATATTTCCCAACCTTTATTTCTGTGTGAGTTAGCTTCGGACGCACGTACTGTAAGAGCATTGTTTAAAAGCATAACTCCCTGCTTAGCCCACTTCTCAAGGTATCCGTTATTTGGAATATAACAACCAAGTTCTGCATTTAATTCCTTATACATATTCAGAAGTGACGGCGGAGTTTTAACTCCGTACTGCACAGAAAACGCCAATCCGTGTGCCTGTTGAGGCTCGTGATACGGGTCCTGACCGAATATTACAACTTTTGTATCCTCATATGAAGTTAATTTGAACGCGTTAAATATATCATACATATCAGGGTAAACCGTATGCATTTTATATTCCTGTGCGAGGAATTTACGCAAATTGAGATAATATTCTTTTTTAAACTCATCTTCAAGGAGTTTATCCCAGTCATTACCAATATGTACCATATATGCCTCCAAATTATTCTTTATTAGATTATATCACAAATCCAGAAAAATATCAAGTAAAAATTATTTAATCCGCTTGTTGCGTAAAAACATAATAACAGTCGCAGAGCATATAATAACGTATCCGATAATACTTAAAACATCAGGCAATGTACCAAATACAACCAGACTCATAAGAGTTGAAAATATAATCTGAGTGTAATCATAAACAGATATTTCACGTGCCGGAGCATATGAATACGCTGCAGTTATGGAAAATTGTCCAAGAGCAGCACATATTCCTGCCAATATAAGATACAGCGTCTGAAAAGTGCTCATTGATACATAGTTGAATAAAAGATACGGCAAAAGACAAACACAGGAAAAAGCCGAGAAAAAGAATACAATATAAGTTTTTCTCTCGCCCATTCCGGTGAGTTTTCTGACCATTGTGTATGCCGCACCTGCACCAAGTCCGCCGATAAATCCGAATATACTTGCAGGATTTAAAAGCTCCGGCGTAGGTTTTATAATAAACAAACTGCCGAAAAATGCAAGAATAACCATTGATATCTGGAAAAGATTTATTTTTTCTTTCAATACAAAATAGGATAGAATTACTGCAAAAAACGGTGATAGCTTATTAAGCATCAGAGCATCTGATAAAATCATATGATCAAGTGCGTAGAAATTACATAAAACACCCACAGTACCAAAAACAGCACGCAAAACCAGTGGTAAAAGACAGTCCTTCTGCCACTTGAATCCCCCGCCCTCTTTTATGAGTATCACAAGTGCAACCAGTGCGGCTACTGCATTTCTGAAAAAGCTTTTCTGGAACGAAGGCAAATCACCCGATAACTGAACAAAAAGGCCCATTAATGCAAAGAAAAATGCAGATAGTATAAGACACAACGCACCCTTTGCTGTCCTGTTAATTTTCATCATTAGTTATCTCCTTACAGATAATCGCTTCCGCAACCTTTATTCCGTCAACTGCCGCTGTCATTATTCCACCGGCATATCCTGCACCCTCACCACACGGATATATTCCGTATATATCTGACATAAATGTATCTTTGTCACGCACTATCCGTACAGGTGAAGATGAACGTGTTTCAGGTGCTGTGAGAACTGCACCATTATCTGCAAAACCGCAAAGTTTTTTATCAAGAAGCGGTATAGCTTCACGCATTGCATCAGTTACAAACTGCGGAAGAACATCATCAAGCCTGCACATTTTAACACCCGGTAGATATGTCGGTTTCACTTCTGCGTCACAACTGTTTCCAAGAAGGAAATTGCCTACCGTCTGACAAGGTGCAAAATATCCGCCACACAAATCATATGCTTTCTTTTCTATTTCTCTTTGGAATTTACAGCCTTCTAAAACATCCACGCCCGGTAAATCTTCCGGTGTTACGTTTACAAGCAAAGCGCTGTTTGCATTTTTTCCGTCACGTGCAAAAACACTCATTCCGTTTGTAACAACTCCTCCGTTTTCTGACGCAGATGCTACAACCTCTCCTCCCGGACACATACAGAATGTATAAACATTTCTTCCTGTGCTTGTCTTGACTGAAAGCTTATAATCTGCCGCAGGGAGTAAATCCTTTACATCGCCGTACTGTGCATAATTGATTTTATCCTGCAAATGTTCAATTCTTGCACCAATCGCAAACACTTTGCGTTCCATATTTGCACCTGCATTTTTCATCATTTCAAATATGTCCCTTGCACTATGTCCGGTAGCAAGGATAAGAGTGTCTGTTTCTATTTCATATTCATCGTTTACGCAGACCGAAGCAAGCTTACCCTTTTCTATGTTAATTGCTGTAAGCTTATGCGAAAAACGGACCTCTCCGCCCATTTTAATTATATCTTCACGGAATGCCTTTACCATCGAACGCAGTTTATCAGTACCTATATGCGGTTTTGCACGGTATGTTATCTCATTGGGTGCACCATGTTTTGCAAACTCGTTCAGAACATAACCGATTCTTTCATCATTTACCCCGGTTGTGAGCTTTCCGTCTGAAAATGTTCCTGCACCGCCTTCACCAAACTGTACATTGGATTCAGGGTTTAATATTCCCTCGTCTTTTAGTTTCTGTACTGATTTTATACGTTCGTCGACCGCTTCACCACGTTCAAGAACAATAACCTTAAAACCCGATTTTGCAAGTGTATGCGCACACATGAACCCTGCAGGACCAAAGCCTGCTATAACTACTTTCTTTCCATTAGCACTACATTTCGGAGGTTTATAATAATTTACCGGTGCTTTTATGAACGCTTTATTCTTGCGTATAAACCTGTCCTCATTATCTACACTTACATCTACAGTATAAACATAATGAATATCATTCTTTTTGCGTGCATCTATCGACTGCTTAACTATTTTAAAGTCACGTATATCAGAAAGCTTGTATTTTTTTGCCACAAACTCCGGCAAATTTGTCTCGTCAAGCGTTAAGGGATAATTTATATTTGATATTCTTATCATAATTTTCTCCTGAATAAAAATGCGACAAAGTCACAAAACCGTGCTTTGCCGCTGTAGTTTACATATCCGAAGCATCAAATGCCTTTGAAATTGATTCACCGGGTGCAACCATCGGATACACCTTGTCATCCTTATCGATACGGCAATCAATAACAACAGGCTTATTAAGTGTAAGAGCCTGTTTTAAAGCCTCGGAAAACTCTTTGGGTGTTTCTGCTCTCATACCAACACAACCAAGTGCTTCTGCAAGCTTTACAAAGTCAACGCCATCATCAAGCACGGTGTGAGAATAGCGCTGTCCGTAAAACAGGTTCTGCCACTGTCTTACCATACCAAGAACCTTGTTGTTTATTATAACCTCTATAACTGGTATATTATTTCTTGAAGCTGTGGCAAGTTCGTTCATATTCATTCTGAAACCACCGTCACCTGCAATATTTATGACAGTCTTTTCAGGAAATGCAGATTTAGCACCAAGAGCCGCACCAAGTCCGTAACCCATCGTACCAAGACCGCCTGACGAAAGGAATTGTCTTGGACTTTTATACTTATAAAACTGTGCTGCCCACATCTGATGCTGACCGACTTCGGTTGAAATTATTGCATCACCGTTTGTCTGGCGATAAATCTCAGCTATTGCTCCGGGACCTGTCAGTACGTCTTTATCATACATAAGCGGATATTTTTCAGACATTTCTTTAATTTCATCACACCATTCTTTATGCGATGCTTCATTTACAAGTTCTGTGAGCTTACCAAGAATAGCTTTAGCATCGCCGATTACCGACTCATCAACACGAACATTTTTGCCGATTTCTTTCCGGTCAATGTCAATATGTATTATTTTCGCATTCGGCGCAAAATTATTTGCATTACCGTAAACACGGTCAGAAAATCTTGCACCTACTGCTATAAGCAAATCACATTTACTTACACCAAAATTTGACGTCTTTGTTCCGTGCATACCAAGCATACCGGTATATCTTGAATCTGTGCCGTCGAACGCACCCTTACCCATCAGTGTATCACATACAGGTGCATCAATTTTATAAGCAAATGATTTCAGCTCTTCTGATGCATCAGCTGCAATGACGCCACCGCCGGCAAATATATACGGTTTTTCTGATTTGTTAATAAGCTCTGCACACCTTTTAAGCGCATTGCTGTCAATGGTACCAGTAACCTGAACCGGTTTTATCGTATTTTGAGGTATATATTCAGCTTTATTGGCTGTTACATCCTTGGGAATGTCTATAAGCACCGGTCCGCGTCTGCCGTTCATAGCAGTAAAGAACGCTTTTCTTATAGTATCAGCAAGGTCATTTACATCTGTTACAATATGACTTTCTTTCGTTATCGGTTTTACAACCTCGGAAATTGTGACTTCCTGAAAACTGTCTTTACCCAGAAGTGATGTTCCTACATTGCAGGTTATTGCCACTACCGGAATAGAATCAATATTCGCTGTTGCAAGACCGGTTACAAGATTTGTTGCACCCGGACCGGATGTAGCAAAACAAACACCTACTCTGCCTGTTGCTCTTGCATATCCGTCAGCGGCGTGTGATGCACCCTGTTCGTGCGATACAAGTACGTGTTTTATCTCGTCACTGTGTTTATATAGTTCATCGTAAACATTCAGTATTGCACCTCCGGGGTATCCGAAAACCGTATCTACCCCCTGCTCCTTCATACATTCTATTACTATTTGTGCTCCTGTTAATTGCATTGTTGTCTCCTTTGTTTATTATTCTGTATATAAATTGCGTACGAGAAAATGCACACGACGTACATTTACAGACGCAAGCTCTTCTATAGTGTTTTTTATAAGATACTGTGCTTTACGGCATACCGTAGGCACATGACATCCGTATTTAACTGTTGCGGTAATATCTATATGTGCTCCGTGAGTGGTTTTGCGTACATTTATGTTGTTAATCTTATGTATTCCCTCTGCTTTCATCGCTTCATGAATAGCCAATTGTATTATAACCTCATCTGAGATAACAAAGTCACCCATATACGAAAACGTCGGTCTTACGATTGATTTATCAGCTTCAGCAGTCTTCTCTTCAACATCAAGATTGGGTTGGAACCGACGCAGCGGATGAAGAAAATATCCCGAAAAATCTTTCTGGATTTCAAATGTAGGAACAGGTATAACGTGTTTTCCGTCCTCCAGACGCATACGGTTTGCCATCGCTATTTCGTCCTCAGTAGCAACGTCTTCGATGTGTATAAACTTTTCGACAGGTCCTACCTCAAGACGTTTTGCTATTTTTTCTGCCATTCCTTCTGAAGTACCAAGAATCATAAGCGTTTTGATATTCGATTTTTTGAGAGCTTGTTGCATCTCTGAAGCATATTTAGGCGGTATAAAAAGCGCATGCTTAACTGATGCGATACGGGTATCCTCTTTCTTTGCAGAAGTTCCGGCAATGACCTTGCCCTGCGAAATCAAAAGACCGTCATCAATTATACCATCGGCATTATTCTCTTTTGCTATTATAAGCGAACGGTAACTTTTTCCTGTTCCGCTCGGACCTACAAACGCAATAACCTTCATAGCGACTGTACTCCTATCGTAATCATACTTCTGTATATTCTATCACATTTTTCACGTTTTGTACAGACCTAATTTTTAATTTTACATAAAACCTTTTACGATATCGCCTATAATCTGCCCGATTCCTTTCTTGTTCACTTCATTTTCAGATACAATTTCAACTTTGTCAATAACCTTTCCGTCTGAAACAAACTCCACATATCCGAGCACCTCGCCCTTTTTTACAGGAGCTTTTATGTCTTCATTAACAAATACCCGCCGTTTAATATCCTTGTTGTTGCTCTTTTCGGAAAGTGAATATTTATCTTTTTTTGCTATTGCTTTTACAGAATCAACAGTACCGTTTATGATATCTGCATCACATATCATCTCATCTTTTTTTACAAGATGATTTATTTTGTAATTGGCAAAACCGTAGTCAAGAAGTGATTTTGCAGAAGAGAATCGTTTATCAGATGTAGGAGCACCCAATACGACCGCTATAAGCTGCATCCCGTCACGTTTTGCAGATGCACTCAGACAACATAATGCCTGAGATGTAGAACCCGTTTTAAGACCGTTTGCACCCGTATAAAAGCGAATCAGTTTGTTAGTGTTTGCAAGCTGAAATTTACCGCCACGGAGTTCATCAGTCCATATGGATGTATATTCGGTAATTTTCGGGTGATTCAGAAGCTCACGTGACATTAAGGCGACATCACGTGCCGAAGAATAATGTCCGTCTTCATCCAGACCGTTAGTGTTCAAGAAATTTGTATTCTTCATTCCAAGCTCTTTTGCACGCTTATTCATTTCCTCAACGAATGCCGTTTCACTGCCTGTTAAATGCTCCGCCATAGCTACACATCCATCATTTGCTGAAGCTACTGCTATTCCCTTTAACATATCATGCACCGGTAACTGTTCACCTGTTTCCAAAAACATAGTAGAGCCACCGTAGCTCATTGCATTCTCACTCACTGTTACTAAATCATCAAAAGATGTTTTCCCGTCCTCAATTGCTTCCATTATAAGAAGCATTGTCATAATTTTAGTAACACTTGCTATAGGCAGTTGCTCATCGGCATTATTTTCTGCAAGCACCCTGCCGGTTGACTGTTCTATCAGAATATATGCTTTTGCATCAATATCATCCGACTGTGTCTTTTCTGCAAATACCACCGTATTGAAAAGCATTACAAAACTT
>JAFODX010000190.1 GCA_017380475.1 Clostridia bacterium | reverse complement strand
CGTCATTATGGTGGTGCCCCTGGCAGGTCTGACCGCTTTCGGCAAGACCTTTTTCCAGCTGTGGCAGCCTACCCAGGATGCCCAAATGCTTTGGATTTTGATGATTTTGAATGTGTTTAGCCTGACCTTCAGCGCCAGCACCGCATCTATCCACGAGGTTTTCACCGTCACCAACCGCTTGAAAGGATCTATCATTTCCATAAGTTCTGTAATAACAGACAAATGACCTTTTCCGCCGTCAAGCAGAACCAGATCGGGATATGGCAGAAATTTCGCATCACGTATATTGAGTTCACCGTTCGCTATTTTTTCTTCTTCCTCCATACCGTGTCGGAATCTGCGGTATATAACCTCGTTCATTGATGCATAATCATCTGCACCCTCAACTGATTTTATTCTGAACTGACGGTACTTGCGTTTAGCCGGTCTGCCGTATTCAAATACTGCCATTGCCGCAACATTGTTACTGCCACTTATATTTGAAATATCATACGCCTCAATTCTTGCCGGAATTTTATCAAGACCGAGTGTGTTTTTCAAAAGCTCAAGCACTCCGCTGTTTTCTTTAATCTTAAGCTGGTTTATCTTGTAGTTTGACAACGCTTTTTCTGCGTTTAACTTTACCATTGCAACAAGCTTTGATTTTTCGCCACGTTTAGGTGTTAAAAGACTCACTTTCCTGTTTTTTAACTGACGCAACCAATCTGAAATCAAATCACTTTCCAAAGGTTCATACTCCGTCAAAATTTCATTCGGAATGAAATCACATTCAACATAAAACTGTTTTATAAAGTCAGTAATAATTTCACTTTCCGTTGAATCCTTTGTATTCTCTATCTTATAATGTTCTCTGCCGATTACGTTTCCAGAACGTATAAAAAACACCTCAACAAAAGCAATTGCATCTTCTTTTGCAATCGCAATTACATCTGTATTGTTCTGATGTGTTGCGTCGGTTATTTTTTGTCTGTCTGTAAGTTCTCTTATAGAATTTATACGGTCACGCAAAATTGCTGCACGTTCATACTGCATTGATGCGGCGGCAAGTTTCATATCCTCTGTAAGCTCTTTTATAAGGTCAGAATATTTGCCGTCAAGAAATCTGCATATTTCAAAAAACACCTTTCTGTATTCTTCTTTTGAGACATTACCCGTACACGGTGCAATACAATTGTTTATATGATAATTAAGACAAGGTCTGCCTTTTTTTATATCTTCAGGAAATCTCCGTTTGCAGCTCGGCGGTTTAAAAAGACGCTGTATTATTTCAAGCGTATTTTTTATTGTACCCTTACCCATATACGGTCCGAAATATTTTGCACCGTCATCAGTAACACGGCGTACCATACTCACTCTCGGATATGCTTCATTGATTGAAACCTTTATATACGGATACTGTTTATCATCCTTTAAAAGTATATTATACTTCGGTCTGTATTTTTTTATCAGATTACATTCAAGTGCAAGTGCTTCACGTTCTGAATCGGTTATTATATATTCAAATGATGCAATCTGTGCGACCATTGCAAGGACTTTTGGTGTATGGCTCGAATTTTTACGGAAATACTGCGTAACACGGTTTTTGAGAATTTTTGCTTTTCCAACATATATAACTTCTTTTTCTTTGTTACGCATAATATATACCCCCGGCTCATGCGGAAGTTTTTTTATTTCTTCTTCAAAATCAAACATGAATACACCTCCAATCAATAGATAAAAAATAACTCTGCAGAACTTGTGCAGAGTTATTATCTGAAGCTTAAATCTTCAAAATTATTCAGTAAAGTTAGACTCAATTACACTGACAAGAGTCTTTACTGCCTCTTCATCGTCAGTTCCGTCGGCAATTATAGTAATAGTAGTGCCCTTAACTATGCCAAGTGATAAAACACCTAACAAACTCTTTGCATTTACTTTTCTATCATCTTTTTCAACCCAAATACTCGATTTGAAGGAATTGGCACGCTGAATAAAAAATGTTGCCGGTCTTGCATGTAATCCAACCGCGTTATTAACAGTTACTTCACTTGAAACCATCGTTACGCCCCCTAATATTATTATATTCTATATATAGAATACTCTAAATCACGTTAAAGGTCAATGATTTTTTAACAAAAAGTTCAAATTTCGTCTGAATTTACAAATTGATTTTCTAAAACATCTGTATTTTCATTGTTTTGAACAAGTCCATCTTCTGCGTTCGGTGTGAGTCCGTTTCGTATCATTTCCTCTATCATATTGCAAAAATCAGGGTTTTCTTTAAGGTAATTTCTTGCGTTATCTCTGCCCTGACCAATCTTCATTCCGTCATAGCTGAACCATGCACCGCTCTTCTTGATAATATCAAGTTCAACCGCAACATCAAGTATATTTCCTTCTTTAGAAATACCCTCACCGTAGAGAATATCAAACTCTGCCTCTTTAAACGGCGGTGCAACCTTATTCTTGACAACCTTTACACGTGTGTGGTTACCAATAATCTCTGCACCGTTTTTGAGCTGTTCCTGACGGCGTACATCAAGACGTACTGATGAGAAGAACTTCAAAGCTCTTCCGCCCGGTGTTGTTTCAGGGTTACCATACATAACACCAACCTTTTCACGAAGCTGGTTTATAAAGATAACAGCTGTACCTGACTTTGAGATAATAGCTGTAAGCTTTCTTAATGCCTGAGACATAAGACGAGCCAACAAACCAACGTGTGAATCACCCATTTCACCCTCAATTTCAGCCTTGGGTACAAGCGCTGCAACTGAGTCAATTACAATGACATCAAGTGCTCCTGAACGAACCAGAGCTTCACATATATCAAGTGCCTGCTCACCTGTATCAGGCTGTGCAACGATCAAGTTATCAATGTCTACACCAAGCTTCTGTGCATACACCGGGTCAAGTGCGTGCTCAGCATCAATAAATGCAGCCTCACCGCCACGCTTCTGCGCCTCTGCTACAACATGAAGTGCAACTGTTGTTTTACCCGATGATTCCGGACCGTAAATTTCAATAATTCTGCCACGTGGCATACCGCCCACACCAAGTGCCATATCAAGTGTCATTGAACCCGTAGGAATAGCATCAACACTTGAAACACGTGTATCGCCCAGTTTCATAATTGAACCTGTGCCATATTCCTTTTCAATTACCTTAAATACAGCATCAAGTGCTTTTTTCTTTTCCTCATCAACTACTCGCTCTACCGGCGGCTTTGAAATTTTGTCTGATTTAGCCATTGTAAAATCTCCTTTAATTTATACGAACATCTGTTTGGTATTCTCATTATAACAGACAAATCACTACTTGTCAATACTTTTTTTGAAAATTTTTTAATCAGGATAAACCTCTATGAGTTCCACTCCTGCAAGCGCCTCTTCCTCAAGTTTTTCTATATCGAGAACACTTTCTGTTTTCTCGATTGATGAACGTTTCGGGTTAATTGTCGGATGCTTCGGAGTAAACACAGTACAACAATCCTCGTAAGGAAGAATTGAGGTTTCATATGTGCCGATTTCCATAGCACGGTTAATGACCTCTATCTTGTCCATACCGATAAGCGGTTG
>JAFODX010000189.1 GCA_017380475.1 Clostridia bacterium | reverse complement strand
GCTCATTGTATCAAACGCCAACTCGCACAGTTCCTTGTGCGTGTTCCAGTCATCTGTATCGTTAAGAGTGACAATTACGTATTCAGCACCGTTTCGGTTTACAGCACTCACAAGACAACGTCCTGCCGTCTTTGTAAAACCCGTCTTAACACCGATACACCCGTCAAGTTCTTTTAACAGGCGGTTATGATTTATGTACTCTACATTTTGTATTGTTCCGTCAGGCATCAGCATTGTTGATGTGTACATTCCTGATGATACAATTTCACGAAATGTGTCGTTTTGCAGTGCATAGCGTGTAAGCCTCGCCAAATCCGATGCTGTCGTAAAATGATTATCATCATGTAAGCCGTTCGGGTTTACGAAGTGTGTATTTAAAATGCCTGTTCTTTTTGCCGTATCGTTCATAAACTCCGCAAAATCGTCGGTAGTTTCTGATATATGTTCTGCAATCGCCACCGCCGCATCATTACCTGAATTCAGCATCAGTCCATAACACAAATCACGCATCGTAATCCTTGCACCGGGTTTTAAATAAGCCGATGAACCTTCTTCTGAAACTGCAGTTTTACTCACTGTCACCACATCTTCAGGATTCGAGTTTTCAAGTGCAACAAGAAGCGTCATAATCTTCGTTGTGCTTGCCATAGGCAGTTTTGTGTCTGATTCTTTTTCTGCCACAATTTCGCCCGTAACAGAGTTCATAACGCAGTAGCTTTTTGCCGTTTTTGTATCGGCAAAGGTCTTTTGTGTCAGAAACAGCAGCACTGCCGTTAATAACATTACACGTTTCGTTACAATCCACCCTCCTCTGCCAATATTTAATATTATACACTAAAATGTTCTTTTATGCAAGTCCAAATTGCATAAAAAAATGTGTTGCTTTAACAACACATTCTTTTATATTTATTCGGGAATTATTACCGTAGCCTTAACGCCCTCAGGAACTTTATAGCTGAATACAGGCTTATCTCCCTCAAAATGCCACTCAGTTGAAATTTCGCCGAGCTGTGACTGATAAGTAACTGCAAAATTGCCGATTTCCTTAATCATATACGGCTTGAACACAACCTCAGTAAGTCCGGGTGCACTGTCGTTTATTCTGATACCGCCAAGGTATTCATAGAACCAACCCGAAACTGCACCAAGTGAGAAGTGGCACATACCAAGTGACCTGTCTTCATCATTATGTCCCCACCAGCTCTCGGTAATTGCAGTTGCTCCTGTGTCGAGGATGAATCCCCATGACGGGAATGTCTTCTGCATCAAAAGTTTATATACCACATCTTTATATCCGCAGTCTGCAAGCACCTCGGGCAGATATCTTGAGCCGACAAAACCTGTTGTCACATGATAGTCTGCTTTCTTTATGTACTCAACCAATGTCTTTGCAAGAGCTTCACGGTTTTCCTCCGGTGCAATACCAAACGCCAGCGGAAGAACTATACCGCACTGATTTCTTGCACTGTAGTCTGTGCCGTTATCAACAAGATTTATACGGTTAAACTCATCACGAACCGCATCTGCCATTTTTCTGTACTCATCACGTTTTTCCGTCTCTCCGATGATATCTGCAATCTCTGAAACACGGTCGAGCATATGATAATACCAGCAACCGCCGAAGAACACCGTTGATGGATTCTCACCCGTAGGATTCAGCCAGTCGCAATACTGCCATCCGTTATTTGTCGGAAGAACCATATCCGGAGATTCGATACGTTTTTCAACGAGCTTTACCATTTCGGCAAATCTTACTCTTAATATCTCCTTATCGCCATAGAAACGATAGAGTGTGTACGGAATCTCATATGTTTCATCCTCCCACGCCCAGGGACCCGCATGCATCTTTACACCGTTATCTGTCCAGCGTGCTAAAAAGTCCGAGTTGTCTGTCAACCAGCAAGCAGTATGTGAGAATATTTGTGTATCACCATTCCAGAAGTTCTTTTCACGAGTCGGACAATCCGTAGGACCATTATGGATGTTATTGAACCAAGAACGCTTTGTAGCCTTGTGTATGTCCATAATCATCTGATTGTCAGTCTTTATTTCACTTACACTCTTAAGGTCTGTTCTGATTTCAAGTGCCACTACCTCTTTTACCTGATCAACCGAGTCAAGTCCCTCAATCCAGATATATCTGTAACCGGTATAAGAGAAACGGCACTCGTATGTTTCTTCAGGCTCGCCTTTTGCATAATATACGTCCATATTACGCATAAACTGTTCACTCTTACCGCCCGGTGCACAATCCTGCTGATAAAACACGCACACATATGCACCGTTTTCAGGCATACCGTCGTCCTTAAGGTGCTCACAGTAACGTATTCTCACTTTTTTGCCTGCCGGCAGATTCTTAAACGTGATTCTTGCACGGCCTGCAACACAAAGTCCCGAATCATACATCGGTGTATTCTCGCCAATCAAAGTGTACTCTGTACAGACACGCTCTTCCGTTTTCTTAATTAACGGATACGGCTGTGAAAGGAGCATTACATTATCCGTATTCGGGCGTGCCACTACAGATGCAAATTCTGATGCGTCAACATCAGCATCACACCAGTCGGGTGTTTCAAGTCTTGCATCATATCTCTCGCCGTACTGAATGTCGTTATCCACAAGCGGCGACGGCGTGCACAGCCATTCCTCGTCTGTATAAATATACTCTGTTCTGCCGTCTGAATATGTAAATTCAATTATTGCCATAAACTCCGGCTCGTTTGCCCATAGACTTCCCCACGACCTGCAATTATATGAGCCGTTGCCGAGAATTGCACCTATTGTGTTTTTGCCCTCATTAAGCATAGGCAGAATATCAAACTCCTGATACTCCTTCTGAAAGTTCATACAAAACGGCATAAAGAAACTGTCCGTTATACGCTTTCCGTTCATATACGGCTCATATGCACCGAGTGCAGTTGAATAAAGCTTTGCACCAACAGGCATTTCTTTAAGCTCAAACTGACGTATATAATAGAACGAACGACGCAGTGCAATCGGATGCATCGGAAGAGAATATAACGGCGAAGGGCCGCCTCTGCCTACATCAATCGCTGTAGCGGTTTCAAAGCCGTCCGGCTCGTCCATTACCCAGAAATTAACAAGCTGAACCTGATTAAAGCTTTCATCTGTTACTATTTCCTCAACCTCGCCGTCGGTGTATGTTATTCTTATACCACCGGTCATTGCTGACGAAAACCTTTCGTCAGTGTTACTCTGGTATGCTCTTATGTGAAGATTATTCTCACCATCAACTAAAAGTTCAGTAATATCAGTTAACGGAAGTACCTGTACTTCATCGGCAAACTGTTTTCCGTTAAGCCATAAATCCATAATATTATCACAGGTAAATGCCGCCTCAAGCTTTGCTACTTCCTTTTTCGGAGTAAAAAGACGGTATGCATGAAATCTTGTGCAGCCTACCGGCCATACATATGCTGCATCAGGGAAGTTCGGGTCTTTGGGTCTGTTGAATTTCAAAAGCTCCTTTTCAGGTGCTGAAATAAACGACGCCTTTCCGAAATCTTTTTCAAATTTTGTATACTGTTTTAATTCCATTTTTCAAATTCCTTTCATGGAAAATTTATGTTATGCACATTATAGCATACAAGGATTGTTTTGTAAAGGTTTTTTTCAAAAAATGCTTATTTCAGACAATAAAAAGAAAATTTTAAAATGTTTGACACATCTGATTCGATATGGTATAATAATCAATATTGAAATGAGGATTTTTAAAAGATGGACTATTATCAGGCAAAACAGTATATAATACAGAAAAATCCCACACAGAAGGAGTGTTTGTCTGTGAACTGGTTTTTCCAACTGATTTCCAATCCCTATCTGATTACCGCCCTGTCCTCCTGGTTCATTGCCCAGGTGCTGAAGGTGATCATCAACGCCATCGTCAGCCGCAAGCTGGATATGACCCGACTGGTGGGTGACGGAGGCATGCCCAGCGGCCACAGCGCTACGGTCACCT
>JAFODX010000188.1 GCA_017380475.1 Clostridia bacterium | reverse complement strand
TTTTGATATCCTCAAAAGTAACAGAATTATATACATCATAGTAATTGAAGTAATCAACACCCATAAAGAGGTACTGCATAAACGTTGTTGCAAGGTCCTCAATATCGTTATGAGTACGGACATATCTTCCCCATATAACCTTTTTTGCACGCTCATAATCAGCCTCACAAAGTCCGTTCTTACGCACCTTGTCAAGCTCTTCAATTATTGTGTCATACACCTTTTGTGGGTCCTTTGACTCACCGTCAAGGCTTGTGAAGCCGTAATCGGGCTGAAGTGTATAATCAAGCGAGAATGTGCTGTTTATAAGGCTTTCATTATACAGCTTCTTGTATATATCCGAACCTTTTGCAAAAAGCATACGCATCAGGATACGGATTTCTATATCTTTCTTTAAAAGTTCATTACCCGAAAGATTCACATCATTATCCTTAAATCCCATCATAAACATAGGTGATGCAATCGCCATTGCCTTTTCAACATAAGGCTTTGCAACCTTTTCAGGCTCCCGTGGATATATCTTCTTAATAGGCTCTGTAAACGGTTCATTGTTCTTTATGCCGGCTTCAATTACCTTTGACGCACTTTCTATATCAACCTTACCTGTAATAACAAGCGACATATTTGACAGGTTATAAAATGTGTTATAACATTTATAGAGATAGTCAGCCGTTATCTTGCTTATGCTCTCAACTGTACCTGCAATTTCTTTTTTAACCGGATGCTCGTTATAAAGACAGTTTATAAAGTTGAAGAACAGTTTCCAGCCGGGGTTATCGTCATACATACGTATTTCCTGGCCGATTATTCCCTGCTCCTTTGCAACTGTTTCATCAGTGTAATACGGACTCTGCACATAGTCAAGCAGAGCTTCAAGGTTTTCTTCAAAGTTTGCGGTTGACGAAACAAGATACGCAGTTATATTAAATGACGTAAACGCATTGGCGTTACCGCCGTACTTTGAAAACTTGTCAAACACATTACTGCCGTCCGGCTGGTCGAACATCTTATGTTCAAGATAGTGTGCAATACCGTCGGGGACAGTTATAGGCTCACTCTCACCCGGAACAACAAATTCCGAGTCAACCGAGCCATAGCGTGTTCCGAATATAGCGTATGTTCCGCTATATTCCTCTTTCGGGATTATATATACGCCAAGTCCCGATTCGTGCTTTGCACTGTAAAGGACTTCGCCTGTATACAGATTTTCCTGTTTTACAAAGTTAAGCATATTATTCTCCCTTCTGTCCGTTGAGGAAGTAAACTGTGTCAAGCTGTAGCTTCTTCGCCACTGCCACCACGTCCTCTACTGTTACTTCTTTGATGTTTTCTATATAGTCTTCAAGGCTTACATTCGTCCCTGCAACCGACTGTGACAGATAGAATGCCGCCAAAGCACGCTGATCATCATAATATGAGCTTAATGTGTTTAAAATCGCATTTATACTCGATTCAAATTCGTGCTCCGAAATATTACCGTTTTTAATCTCTTCAAGCTGTGCCATAACCTCGTCACGTGCTTTTTCAAAATTTTCAAACTCTATTCCTGCATTGACTATAATCATACCTTTTTGCTTTTCAAGCTGTGATGAAGCATAATATGCAAGCGAAAGTTTTTCACGCACATTGTTAAACAGTTTTGAATGTGCACCTGCACCGAAAACACTGTTAAATACAGTCTGTGCATAGCTGTCGCTGTCACCCGGTTTGATATTGGTAATATAACCCATTGCAAGCTTGCCCTGTGTTACATCCATTCGTTCCGTAACTTCGTTTATATTTTCAACTTCACGTGTTATTATTTCGGTTCGTGTAACAGAAGCATCTGAAAACTCTATGTCTTTAATATACTCACGCACTGTTTTTTCTGCCTCTTTTAAGTCAGCATCTCCGCAGACATAAATATCAATAACCGATGAATTTATTATTGACTTGTAATAGTCATACAAGGATTTTGCAGTTATCTCTGATAAGGTTTCTTTGTCACCAAAACGCATAATCTCAAAGTTTGTACCACGTGCGGTTTCTGCCTGACATCGTAATGACGCATATTGACGCTTATCATTTATAACGGCATCAATCTTGTCAAGTGCGTTTTTCTTTTCCTGCTCCGTTATTGTCACATCAAAACCGCCGTTTTCTGACTTCGGGTCAAATATTACAGACATCAATAGCTTTAAAAGCTCCGATAAAAGCTTTTCACCGTTCGGGGTATATTTATCTGATATTGTTTCTGCATCAAAATAAATGATATGGTCTTCACCTATCTTCATCGTAGCAGACCCCATCGTTGCACCATAGAGGTTATCAAGATGCTCTGCAATTGCCTCACGTGACGGATAAAGTCGTGATGCACTCTTTAAAACCATCGGTAACAGTGCATTGTAAGATGCATCCGTGCGATTTAACGGACGGTGTATATACACACCAACCGATGTAGTTTTAAGCTTTGTCATACTGATATAGTTCAGTTTGATGTTGTTATTGATTTTTACTGTTTCCATATTACAGTTCTCCTTTTTTTCAGAAAAAACCTGTCAGCCGACAAGCTCCTCCGCTTCTTTAAGGCTCAGGTTTTTATGAAGTGCCATATTTATTCCGTTTGCAACGGTTTTTGACATACGTTTGATTATCATATCAATATCGTTTGTCGTAACCATAAGCGATTTGAATTCATCAGCAAGGTTTTCGCCGCCTAAAAGCTCTGCCGCAATTACTGTGGGAACACCCACCGCAATAACTTTTACGCCAAGCGAATCTTCGTTAAGTCCGTTACGGTGATTACCTACACCTGAACCGGGCGCAATGCCGGTATCAGCTATCTGTATACTTGTCGTGACACGGTTTATATCTGCCCCTGCCAAAGCATCAATAGCAATTACTGTATCAGGTCTTACGGTATCTATAACGCCTTTTACAATCTCAACGGTTTCTATACCGGTTGTGCCCATAACACCCGGTGCAATAGCCGATACATTACTGTAGTTTTCGTCAAACACATCCGGCATATGCTTTTTGATATGCGATGTTATAAGAAGCTTATCGACAACCTCCGAGCCTAATGCGTCAGGCGTGATTGCACGGTTGCCGAGTCCTACAACAAGTGTTGTTTTGCTGTTACCACACATTTCCCTCAACTCATTTGCAAGCATAGTGCATACCTTTTCGTAATCGTCACTGCTGTGCTTTAAGTCGGGTGCATCAATCGTTACATATCTGCCCTTCATCTTGCCGAGTGTTCTTGCACCGTTATCGTCAAGTATATCTACAACAGTACGAGTAATGCTGCCGTGTGCAAGAGACTCAAGCTTTACACCGTCAATCTCCTTTGCCTCGCCACGTGAAAGCTCGTGTGCCTCAACCGCCATATCTGTTCTTATTCCCATTTTACAAAACTCTCCTTATACATAAAATATAAGGTTAGTGTTTGCTATACGGGATTTTTTTATGTATTTACAGTGTCAGCCGAAACAACTGTATATCTTGTCGGTACTGCACCCGTTTTTCCGTTGTTTTCCTTTTCAGAACCGAATATAACGCAGAATACCGTTATTATACAAAGAATTACAACCAAAGCCACAAGATAGTATTTTACTTTCTCGTTAACATACGGTGCCATTGACTCAGGTTCTTTGTTCGTTTCTTTTTCTTTAATTTCTGTTTCTTTCATTGTGAATCCCTCTTGTTTTTAAACATCTGTCGGTATCTTCTTAATCTCCATGAGTGCACGCTCTGCTATTTTCGCATAACGCTCCTGCTTCTTGCGGATTTTTATATCAAGTCCCATAACTATTCCGAAGTTAGCGTTCATAGGCTGGAAATCCGTTACTGTTTCGTTTGATATATAATTTACCAATGCTCCTGTAACAGTCATATTATCAAGCTCTGCCATAGGCTTTCCCAACAGGTTGCACGCCATATTATATCCTGCCATAATTCCGCTTGATGCAGACTCAACATAGCCTTCAACGCCTGTTATCTGCCCTGCAAAATACACCTTTGGATACTTACGCATACGGTAGTATTTATCAAGCAGTTTCGGTGAGTTTATAAATGTGTTACGATGCATAACACCATAGCGAACAAATTCTGCATTCAAAAGCCCCGGTATCATTGAAAATACACGTTTCTGCTCGCCCCATTTGAGGTTTGTCTGAAACCCTACAAGGTTATAGAGTGTACCCTCACTGTTATCCTGACGGAGCTGTACTACAGCGTAGCTGTCGTCCTTGCCTGTTTTGGGGTTAGTAAGTCCTACAGGCTTTAACGGGCCGAAAGTAAGTGTTTCAAAGCCACGCTTTGCCATAACCTCAACAGGCATACACCCCTCAAAAACCTTACTGTTTTCAAAGCCTTTAAGCTCTGCCGTTTCAGCGTTTACAAGCTCGTTATAAAATGCAGTATATTCTTCCTTTGTCATAGGACAATTAATATAATCGGCTGTTCCACGGTCATACCTGGCAGCACGGAACACTTTGTCCTTGTCTATGCTTTCCTCTGTTATTATGGGTGCTGCCGCATCATAAAACGAAAGTCCGCTCTCGCCTGTAAGCTCAATTATTGCCTGTGACAATGCATCAGATGTGAGCGGTCCTGTTGCGATTATTGTATATTCATCAGGGTTAATCTCACTAACCTCATCAGATATAACCTCTATATTCGGGTGTGATTTGATTTTATCGGTTATAAAACCTGAAAACACATCACGGTCAACAGCCAATGCACCTCCTGCCGGAACACGGCTTATATCCGCCGCCTGCATCATAACAGAATTAAAATGACGCATTTCTTCCTTCAGCAGTCCGCAAGCGTTTTCTACCCTGTCAGCTTTCAATGAATTTGAACATACAAGTTCAGCAAAATTCTCACTCTTGTGCGCAGGTGAGAATTTTTTCGGTTTCATTTCGTAAAGCTTTACTTTTATGCCCCGGTCTGCAAGCTGGAGCGCTGCTTCACAGCCCGCCAGACCTGCACCGATTACTTTTACTGTTTCATTCATTTCTTTGTATTCTTTCGCTCGTAATTACAGTTTTCGTTATAACAATAGGTCTTTGCACCACGACCCGTTTTCTTCATAAGAACACCGCCGCATTCAGGGCACTTTTCGTCCTTTAACGGTTCGTCCCACGCCATAAAATCGCACTTCGGCCACTTTTCACAGCCATAGTAGGTCTTGCCCTTCTTCGACTGCTTAACAAGTACTTCGCTACCGCATTTCGGGCATTTTGCGCCTGTTGTAACACGTATTGCCATTGTGTTTTTACATTCCGGATAACCCGGGCAAGCAAGGAATTTACCGAACTTACTTACCTTGTAAACCATATTTCTTCCGCACTTGTCGCACAAAACGTCAGAAACCTTGTCTTTTATCTCGACCTTTTTAACTGTTTCGTGTGCTATCTCAAGGCTCTTCTCAAACGGAGGATAGAATTCCTTTAATACCTTTACATAGCCTGTTGCACCGTCTTCTACATCGTCAAGCTGCTGTTCCATATTTGCAGTAAACTCAACGTCAACTATATCCTTGAAGCTCTGCTTCATTATATCGGTTGTGACGTTTCCGAGTTCTGTCGGAATAAGCTGTTTTTTGACTCTCTGAACGTATCCCCGTGATACAATTGTTGTAATTGTCGGAGCATATGTTGACGGTCTGCCTATGCCGTTTTCTTCAAGCTCACGGATAAGTGATGCATCCGAAAAACGTGCAGGCGGCTGTGTGAAATGCTGTTTGCTTTCCGATTTTTGTAAAAGCACTTCTTCTTTATCTGATAATTTCGGCAATGCCTTTGTCTTTTCTTCTTTTGTATCAGCTGATTCAACATATACGCTCATATAACCCTTGAACGTAATCTCTGAACCCGTTGCACGGAATGTGTGTCCCTTTGCATCTATTTCTGCTGTAGTAATTCTGTATTCGGCACTCTCCATCTGACTTGCCGCAAAACGCTCCCATATAACCGCTGCAATATAAAAGTTGCTGTAGCCTGCGGTGGCTATTCGACGACCGTAGTCGCTGTCGGATAGGCTATTGCCCGCTCCTAAAAAATCTGTTAACCGCACGCACTACATCACGAGATGTAACGCGCCAAGTGTAGTCCGTACGAGAGTCGAACTCGTCTTTCAAGAATGAAAATCTTGTGTCCTAACCGATAGACGAACGGACCAAACCACTAAAGCCCTTTGGTATAAAGAGCAAATTAGCGGTGCAAAGGTAGATAAAAAAATCTATTTGGCAAAATCTTTTTCAAAAATTGTAGCACCCAATAGCAATGTTCCTACTTCATATTTAGCCTAATAGACCTTGTCTCAGCATCAAACGATACATATTGGGTGTCGAAGAGACGCTCGATGTTTCGTGATTGTATCATCTTCTCGGTGGGCAAATGTACTAAATGTGGGGTGTCGACCAAGGCTATGCTATCGGCAAGCGATAGAGCTATATCCAACTCGTGTGTCGAGAATATGATGCACTTACCCTCGTCGTGGGCTAAGCGACTAAGCAGCGTGCATAGCTCATAGCGGTTGGGCAGGTCGAGAAATGCCGTGGGCTCGTCAAGGAGTATCACTCGAGTATCCTGCGCCAGGGCTCGGGCAATCATCACCCTTTGGCACTCGCCATCCGACATTGTGTCCACCCTGCGGTCAGCCATATGGGCAACACCCGCTATGGTCATAGCACGCATCACCGCCTCCTCATCGGCAGCCGTGAGGTGTCCCATCCAGTTGGTATATGGCGAGCGACCTATGGCCACAAG
>JAFODX010000187.1 GCA_017380475.1 Clostridia bacterium | reverse complement strand
CGTGATAGAAAGTCTTAACACGTGCAAGTACTTTGTTGTAATAACCGAAAAACGTGAGGAAGTTTCGGAGTTTATAATTAAGACACTGCATCACGGTGCGACGTCAGTGATGCGGTCGGTGAATATACGCAAACACCAAAAACTATGATACATACCGTTTGTAAGCGTATTGAGGCGGTACGTCTGCGTAGCAGGATAAAGGAAATTGACCCGCACGCGTTTATTATAATCACTACAAGCAGTGAGATTATAGGCAGAGGATTTAGAAGTGTTTGAAAACAAAGAAAGGAATGATATATATGAAATTAGAAACACTATGCGTACAGGAGGGTTACACACCCAAAAACGGCGAACCGAGAGTTCTTCCGATTTGTCAGAGCACGACGTTCAAGTATGATTCGTCAGACTATATGGGAAAGCTGTTTGACCTTGAGGAGTCAGGCTTTTTCTACACACGTCTTGCGAACCCGACATCAGCAGCGGTTGAGAAGAAGATAGCTGCACTTGAGGGCGGTGTCGGTGCAATGATGACATCATCAGGACAGGCAGCTACAATGTCAGCAATTATGAACATTGCAGGTGCAGGCGATAACGTTGTATGTTCTGCGGCAGTCTATGGCGGAACATTCAATCTTCTCGGCGTAACACTTGAAAAGTACGGTATCTCAACAACATTTGTTGACCCCGATGCAAGCCTTGAAGAATTACAGAAAGCAATCAAGCCGAACACAAAAGCAGTGCTTGGTGAAACAATCTCAAACCCTGCATTGGTTGTGCTTGACATTGAGAAATTTGCAGAGCTTGCACACAGCAACGGTATTCCGCTTATAGTTGATAACACATTCGCAACACCGATGCTTTGCCGTCCGATTGAGTTTGGTGCAGATATTGTTGTACATTCAACATCAAAGTATCTTGACGGTCATGCATGCGCATTGGGCGGTATGATAATTGACAGCGGTAATTTTGACTGGGAAGCAAGTGGTAAATTCCCCGGTCTTACAACACCTGATGATTCATATCACGGTATTGTATATACAAAGTATTTCGGCAAGAGCGCATATATAAGCAAGGCACTTGTTCAGCTTATGCGTGATATGGGAATAACCCCTGCACCGATGAACGCATTCCTTTTAAATCTCGGTATGGAAACATTACATCTGAGAATGCCTCAGCACAGTGCAAACGCAATGAAAGTTGCAGAGTTTCTTGAGAAAGACGACAGAGTTTCGTGGATTAACTACCCCGGACTTAAGTCAAATAAATACTATCCGTTGGTTGAAAAATATCTGCCCAACGGTGCAAGCGGTGTCGTATCGTTCGGTGTTAAGGGCGGACGTGAAAAGGCTGTTAAGTTCCTTGACAGCTTGAAAATTGCCGCAATCGTTACACACGTTGCGGATGCAAGAACTTGTGCGTTGCATCCTGCAAGCTCAACACACCGTCAGCTTACCGACCAGCAGCTTATCGACTGCGGAGTAAGTCCTGACCTTGTAAGATTCAGTGTAGGTATTGAGAATGCAGATGATATAATAGCAGATATAGACCAGGCACTTAATAATGCTCAGTAAAATTGTCTGTATGGCATACTGACAGGAATTCACTCAAAACGCTCACTCTTATGAAAATGCGTTTTTCGTAAATCCCTGTCAGCACAAATTTTTGAAAGGAGTGAAAGTTATGCCAAGAAACGAAAAAGAAACGGAGGGTTTGTCCCTTTTAGGTAATAAAAAGACAGTGTATAAGGACACATATGCTCCCGAGGTGCTTGAAACATTTATAAACAAGCACCCCGACAATGACTATATGGTGACATTTAACTGTCCCGAGTTTACAAGTCTTTGCCCGATTACGGGTCAGCCGGATTTTGCCGAGATAAAGATAAACTATATCCCCGACATAAAGATGGTTGAGTCAAAGTCATTGAAGCTGTATCTCTTCAGTTTCCGTAATCAGGGCGATTTCCACGAGGACTGTGTGAATATCATTATGAAAGACCTCGTGAAACTTATGGACCCGAAATATCTTGAAGTAAAGGGTATATTTACGCCGCGTGGCGGCATATCAATTCACCCGTTTGCAAACTACGGCAAGCCGGGTACAAAATACGAAAAAATGGCAGAGGAGAGACTTTTCTCATCACTGCCCGTAGTATAAGAGGTAGAATATGAGAAAAGCATTGGTAATACTTTCGGGTGGACAGGACAGTACAACGTGTCTGTTCTGGGCGATTGAAAGATATGGCAAAGAGAATGTGTCGGCAATAGGATTTGATTACGGACAGCGTCATAAAAAAGAGCTTGAATGTGCAAAAGATATTTGTAAAGATGCAAATATTTTGTATGAGGTGATTCCGACACCGATAATAAACGAGTTAAGTGCAAACTCGCTCACAAGGGAAGATATCCCCGTTGATGAGGAAAAACCTGACGGCACACCGCCCAACAGTCTTGTCGAGGGCAGAAATCTGCTCTTTATATCGTATGCGGCAATTTATGCCAAAACCCACGGTATAACTGACCTTGTAACGGGTGTTTGCGAAACGGACTTTTCGGGTTATCCCGACTGCCGTGATGTGTTTATAAAATCACTTAATGTTACATTGAACCTCGCAATGGACTATAATTTTGTTATCCATACCCCGCTTATGTGGCTTGATAAATCTCAGACGTGGGAGCTTGCAGACAAGCTTGGTGTAATGGATATTGTGTATAATAAGACACTCACTTGCTACAATGGTGAAATGGGCGAGGGCTGCGGACACTGTCCTGCGTGTCATCTGAGAAAGCGTGGCTATGAACAGTATATGGAGAAAAAACAATGTATGAAGTAAAGAAAAGAATAGAAGTCTCTGCAGCACATAAGCTGGATTTGAGTTATGAATCAAAATGCACCAATCTGCACGGACACAACTGGATAATTGACGTGTACCTGCGTTCGGAAACCTTGAACGGGGACGGTATGGTTATGGACTTTACGCATATAAAAAAGGCAATACAGGACAAGTTCGACCATAAGGTAATAAACGATGTTGTAGACTTTAATCCTACAGCAGAAAATCTTGCAAAGTATATCTGCGACAGCCTTGAACCGTACTGCTTCAGGGTAGACGTGCAGGAGAGTATAGACAATATTGCAAGCTATATAAAATAAAGCGAAAGGGTGGGGGATATGCTTATTTCAGAGATATTTGACAGTATCGACGGTGAAGGTATCCGTG
>JAFODX010000186.1 GCA_017380475.1 Clostridia bacterium | reverse complement strand
TTGAAACGTTCGGCAGCTTTTGTAAGCTCGCCCCGGCGACCGTAGATCATAGTTTCATCGATAAGAATCAGATGTGCATCGGTGGTATCAAACAGCGGAAAATCCCGCCGCTTTTCCAAAATCGCATCCCGGCTGCTCAGGATGTCGAACACCGGAAGGACGTATGTCTGGATTTGAAGGGTTACCAAAATGTACTACCGCCGAAATCTTACCCGAATATGCAAGTGAGTTTATGACGCACTCTGCACGGCGTGTAAGTCCGTCAGTGCCGTAATATGCACCGGTTTTACAGAATGTGATAAAGACAACCTCTTTGTATTTTGTCGCCTCATTTAAGATATATTCGTTCTGAGCGCCATCAGGAAACTCAACCAGATACTCAATTCCCGCACCTGGGAATGTTTCCTTGATTTTGTTTGCTATTTTGTGCGGGAAATACCATGTGTTATCGGTTATTTCCTGCTGAGCAGCCTCGTTAACACCTGAATTTTCAGTAAGAATTACAAACAGCTTTTCTTCATTCTTACCCGGAATTGATGCATCAAGACCTTCATCTGTAATTGCTGTGATACAGTCTTTGGCAAGGTCATAAAGCATCTGTTCATCTTCTGCTGTAAACTCCGTCGGATTCTCCGGCTCGGTTGAAATATATTCCTGTGCCTTAAGAATGTGGCTTACTGCTTCATTAAGTCTTTCCTCGGTAAATAAACCGTCAAGGTAATTCTGCATAAGCATTTCATAACACTTCTTTGTCGGAGTACGGTAATTTGTAAGAATTATATCATTACCTGCAGCAACCGCCATACCGTATGTATTTTCTTCACCGAATTTCTGTAACACGCCCATCATCGCAAGCGAATCTGTAAATATAAGTCCGTCAAAGCCCATATTTTTTATTATGTCAATAACCTTTTTAGACAGTGACGCAGGACGTTCGGGATCAATATTACGGTAAAGACCGTGACGTGTCATAATACTTGTAAGAAGTCCTCTGTCCATGAGATATTTATAAGGAACAAGGTCAAAATTTATAAGACCTTCTTCTGTTACTCCTGATGAACCCTCACGCATATGCGAATCCACACCACCTTCTTCTCCGCCCGGATAGTGCTTTCCGCAGGCCAGGAAATTGTTTTCCTTATACACCATAGCAATTTCTGCCGCAAGCTCTGCAACCTTCATCGGATCATCCGATGCCTTTCTTGAAACCGAACACGGTCCGTTAGCTCTCAATATATCAAGAACCGGATTCCAGGTTCCGCAGTATCCGGCTTTTTTCGCATCACGCACAACACCTTTTGCAAATGCACGGAAATATTCCTTTTTACCGGCTGCCGAAAGCGAAACCAAAGGTATGCTCGGCAAATCCGATGTCGGGAATCCTCTTTCCATATCGTTAATTATAAGTATGGGATAATCCGCTGTTTCTTTTATAAGCTTTACCATTTCAGGCATAGTAAAAGGAACCTGAACACACGCAAGTGCACGCTTTTTTATAAGTTCAAGCGTGAAATCTATGTCTTCTTTCTCTTCAAAGCGTCTCGCACACAGAACCATACCTATTTTTTGTTCCAATGTCATATCTTCAATTCTGAGATTCATATTTCTACCTCTTTTCGTAGTATTATCTATATAATAGCACAAATTTCAGATTTGTAAATAGTTTTTCTTGCTTTTTACATTGCAAAAATTGCGAAAATAAAAAAAGCTTTGCCTGCGCAAAGCCGCCATAGTCATTCCCTTTTTACTGTTACCTGTTACTTTCCAAAAATCCGCACACCTGCTTAGTTCAGGGGATAGTGAAGAGTTAATATGTAATAAGTAAAATCCGCACACTTTCGTGTACGGATTTTTGGGTGCGGGAGGAGGACTTGCCCGACTGCTTCGGCTTTGCCTCGCATTCTGTCCGCTCGGCGACCCAAATTCAAAGAATTCCGGTACCCGCCTCACGGCTACTCACTAAAAAAGGTCCACCGGACCTTTTTCTTAACGCTCGTACCCAAGGGTTCAAGCCCTCCCACTTCATCAAAAACAACTAAAGACGGTCGAATGACCGTCTTTATCCGTTTGGGTGCGGGAGGAGGACTTGAACCTCCGACCTCAAGGTTATGAGCCTTGCGAGCTGCCAACTGCTCTACCCCGCTATTTCGTTTTGAACAAGTTGTATTATAACACTATTATATCCGTTTGTCAAGACTTTTTTACCAAATTTTTTAATTTGTTTTTGGTAATATTTCCAAATTAGTGTAATATCTTATATACGGTGATGTTATGATTATTAAGTTGAAGAAAAAATCTGTTGCTCTCGTATGCCTTTCTTTCGCAGCCGCAATCGCTGTTATGATTTCCTTGCGTGCTGTTCCCACGATATCGTTTGATAAGCCTTATACGGTCGTTGTGGATGCCGGACACGGAGAACCCGACGGCGGTGCTGTCGGCGTAAACGAAACTATCGAAAAAGACATAAACCTTGAGATTTCACTTAAGCTACAGGAAGTTCTAGAAAAACGTGGTGTTCGTGTAATTATGACACGCAAAGACGATAATTCAATCTGTGACAGCAGTGCGAAAACGCTTCACGAAAAAAAGGTATCTGATATGCACAACCGTCTTGAAATTATAAACACCAGCGGAGCTGATTTGTTTCTGTCTATCCATATGAACTCTTTCTCTGATCCAAAATCCGGCGGTCTGCATGTGTTCTATTCAAGAAACCATCCCGAAGCCGAAGAAACCGCAGTTCTGATTCAGGAAAGCATTGCAGAACTTACAGGTGCAAAAACACATACCGTAAAAGCAGCATCAGATACACTCTTTC
>JAFODX010000185.1 GCA_017380475.1 Clostridia bacterium | reverse complement strand
TCGGTTTCTGCAACAAGCGGGCATACAACGTATGCCTGCATCCCTTTTTTTACATTTTCTTCAATAAAATCATAAACACGCTTACGCATATTCTCTTTCACGCTGTATGTTTTAACAGGCTTTCTGCCCGGTGGCAGTTCGTCGATTACAGATATATCAAGGTCGCCGTAAAGAATGAGTGCAAGAGTTCTCGGAATAGGCGTTGCCGACATAATAAGCATATGCGGGTTTTCACCTTTTGCCATAAGTTTTGCACGCTGTTCAACGCCGAAACGGTGTTGTTCATCTGCCACCACAAAGCCGAGATTTTTAAACTCCACCTTTTCCTGTATAAGTGCGTGCGTACCAATTACCACCTGCACCTCACCTGATGCAATTTTTTCCAATATTTCGCGTTTTTCTTTCGCTTTTGTACTGCCCGACAAAAACGCTGTTTTAATACCGTGTTTTTCGAACAATTCACCCAACGAATCTGCGTGCTGTCCGGCAAGTATCTCAGTCGGTGCCATCATTGCCGCCTGATATCCGTTCCTGACAGCCATAAATATTGCAGCCGCCGCAACCGCCGTTTTTCCCGAACCAACATCACCCTGAACAAGACGGTTCATTTGCTTTCCCGACATACAGTCACGGCAAATTTCGTTTACGGTTCGTTTCTGTGCACCCGTAAGCTCAAACGGCATTGAATCGGTCAGCTCACGTATGCATTTGGCATCAGTGAACTTTCTGCCCTCATTCTGTGTGTTTTTCTGCCGGCGTTCACGCAACGCAAGCTGAAGCACCAGAAGTTCCTCGAATACAAATCTCGTACGGGCAATATTATAGCTCTCAAAGTCTGCAGGGAAATGTATGTTCTGCATTGAAAAATTAAGCTCGGCTATCATATACTTTTCACGTATTTTCTCTGGCAGGTATTCTGCCATTCTGCCTGCTTCCTTTAATGCTGTTTCCATAGTTGTCTGAACGATTTTCTGCGACAGATTAGCCGTTAACGGATATACCGGTACAATCTTGCCCGTGAAACGTTCATTACCCTGCTTTTCAAATACAGGTGCGGTCATTTGTATTCTGCCCTGTTTGTTTCGTGTGACAGTACCGAAAAATATGTACTTTTCGCCTGCTTTAATGTTGTTCTTGATGTACTTGTTATTATACCATACAATATTCATCATACCCGAATCATCAAATACAACTAAAGACGTAATAAGCATATTACGTCTTACGTATCTGTCCTGCGGGTCCTGATATGCAGTAACACTGATGCAAACTGTTTCGCCCTCATCGCACTGCGAAATCGGTTTTACAACGCTTCTGTCTTCGTGCGTACGAGGAAAGAAATACAGCAGGTCCCCGACAGTCTTTATACCTTTTTTATTGAACAGTTCAGCACGTTTTTCTCCAACGCCCTTAAGATACTGTATGGATTTATCAAGTCCCATAGTATAAACCACCTGTTATTTAACATTGTTTATGTGTACCACAACTTCCTTTACCGTTATACCAGTACACGGAAACGCCTCTTTTACAGCAGTTTTTATTTCTTTTGACAGTGTTTTTGCATCGGCACCGTGAACACAAGCCACATATAAATCAAGACTGATACCCGATTTTGATTTTGTTATATATACACCTGAAGAATCGGCATTGCCTGTGACAAATTTCGCCGTTCCACCGACTCTTGACTTCTCACTCATACCTGCAACACCGTCACAGCCGCAAGCTGCATATACCGCAATCTGCTTGACAGCTCTGTCGTTTACAGTGACAATTCCATCGGGATGCTTTACATTATCCATTTTCGTCTTCCTTTCTGCCTGTTATATCAAGCGAACGCATAACCTGTTTACGACGTTCTGCCGCATACTGCGTATAATATCTGTGGGTTACTTCGATATTTTTATGTCCCATAAGCTCGGCTACCATTTTTATGTCAATACCGTCCGCAATCAAGTTACACGCAAACGTACGTCTTAATGAGTGCGGATGCATTTTTTCCGGGTCTGTTATGCCTGCCGCACGACAGTAGTTTTTAAGATTTTTTTCGACTGTCTGCGGTAAGATACGTTTTTTGTTACGGCTTATAAATAACGGGTCTGTATCTTTTGTTTCTTCGTCTGCCAGACGTTCCTCGACATATTTAAGCATCTCGTTTTCAACCTGGACAGGCATAAAAATTTCCTGACGGTCACCGCCCTTACGTGTTATGAGAAATGACGACGTTTCAAAATCCACATCTGTTATATTGAGGTTAACAAGTTCCGAAACACGGCAGCCCGTACCGAGATATGCAGTAAACAGGGCAATATCACGCTGTTTTCTGTTCAGATACGATGCACGGTTTCTGCCCTCAAAATAGTCCTCGCCGTTATATATCACATTTATAAGATTCATAACGTCATTGGTGTTAAGCGGACGCTTCATTTTCTGATGAAGCTTTTTAAAGTCAAGCTTATCTGTTACATTATGGTCTATTAAATCATTTTTATACAGATAGAGGAACAAACCACGGATACCTGACAGTTTACGGTTTATGCCGTATTCGTTGTTTGTTCTTGTACGCTTTATAACTCTGCCCGTTGCACTCACATATTCACTTTCATACTCACGAAGATACGCCTTAAAACCGTTCAAATCACGCAAAGTAACTTCGTTGAGCATATCCGCAGTAATATCCTCCGGCGAAAAGCTCTTTCCGAATTTGAATTTTATCAGATAGTCAAGAAATGTTTTTATATCTATACTATAGCCAATCTGCGTGTTTATGCTTTCACCGTCATATGCGACCTGGATATAGTCAAACACATAATCGGGAAGCTTTGTGAGAATTTTGGTTAAGTCTATATATTTACTCATCTTAATCTGCCCTTTATTTCTTTTGCACGCTTCATCAGATACAAACGTGTGTTGAGTTCAGGTTTTATTATTACCTCATCAAGCAACATTTTCAAAGCATCGCCTATTTCCTTGCCCTGACGGTAACCCAGAGTCATTAAGTCCCTGCCGTTTATAACAAGGTCAGAAACACGGTACGGCTGTTTTGATGCAAGCACCTGACGGAAAATATCAAGCCCGCCGTTTATACGACGCATTTTTTCGGGCAGGTGTTTCGGGTTCTTCGCCATATTGTCAGCACGCTGTAGGATGAGAAGCTTTTCAAATAATTCTGCACCCGTTTTTGACATCATACGCTTTACCGCAGTAAACGTCGCCTCTACTCTGTAATCATGGTTTTCAACGAGTAACGAAATATCCCGGATTGATGCAGTATCCATATGCAGTCTGTGCAATACGTCAACGGCAATTCTCCGGCTTTCACGGTGATGGCCGTAAAAATGGATTATGCCCTGTGCATCAACCGATGAACAACATGGTTTGCCCGTATCGTGCAGAAGTGCCGACCATCGCAAAACAAGATCTCCCGGTGTATTTTTAACCGCCTGCACTATGTGCTCACCAACATCATATATATGATACTTATTACGCTGTGCCTCGCCAAAGCATCTGTCAAGCTCAGGCAGAATGAATTTCAGCAAGCCCAGCTCGTGCAGGTCACGTATTGCATCGGGGTTATCAGATAAAAGGATTTTGTTAAGCTCGTCAAGAATACGCTCTTTGCTTACCTTTTTTATAAGCACTGCACATTTTTTTATTGCCTGTGCGGTTTTATCCTCAAAAACAAAACCAAGCTGTGCTTTGAAGCGTACTGCACGAAGCATTCTTAACGCATCTTCTTTAAATCTCGCCTCTGCATTGCCGACACATCTTATTATACCCTGACGAATATCACGACGTCCGCAGAAAAAGTCAAGTAAACCCGAGTCGGGGTTATACATCATTGCATTTATTGTAAAATCACGGCGCAAACAATCAGTTCTGGGGTCGTTTACATATATAACATCTTCAGGATGACGGCTGTCATTATATTCGCCGTCACGACGGAATGTTGTTATTTCATAGCCTGTCTTGTTCTCTACAACCGTAACTGTGCCGTGCTGTATACCTGTATCTATTGTTTTGGAGAATATTTTCTTTATCTCTTCCGGGCGTGCATTGGTAGCAATATCATAATCGTGCGGTATTTTACCCATTATAAGGTCACGCACTGCACCGCCTGCAACATATGCAGAAAAACCTGATGCTTCTATGCGTCTGATAATTTTTCTTGCACCATCGGTTATATTGAGCTCCATTTTACACACCCCTTTCTTTTTTTGCATTATACATTATAATTTTATCACAAATAAGCGTTTGGGTCAACATAAAAGTGATATTTTAACGAAAAAACGGAGGGGGATCCTCCGTTTTTTATTCTCCTGCTATATGCTCCACATCTTCTGTTGGAACAGGCGAAGGTGTGTTCTTGTAGATTGTGTATCTGAATTCTTTTTCCTTTGCATCTACAATGTTACGGACTTCACCGTAAAGCGTGTCGCCGGTTACCGTTTCATCCAAACCGTACAAAGCCTTAAAACGCTCAAGTTGTTCTTCGCCCACATAATATGAAAGTTTAGTTTTATCGAGTGCATCTCCCATGGTCATATCTTCAGTTATAGTATCATCCCAGTCCATTTCAGTTTTTAACTGTTCAAAGCTTTCTATACCGGGAGTTTTTTCTACATACTTCTTAACAGGTATGTTGTAATATACCGCACGTTCAGATGTACTCTTCGGCATATCTTCAGGTAAACCGTATTCTTTCAAAAACTTTTCATATTTATAGTTTTTTGATTTTGCAATATCGGCGGCAGTTCTGCCGGTGATATCAATATAATCTTTTTCATAAGGATTTATCACTCCCGTGTATTGCAGAAGCTGTACAACCACAAAACCTATAATTACAATCAAAACCAGTGCCGCAGGAATAATTATAGCTAGTGTATGTCGTTTTTTTGTTTCTACTACGGGCTCCTCGCCTATTGTTGCCTCGGTCTTTTCTTCCGAGTCACAGATTTTGTCAAGTGTTTCTTCACTCATCTTGGCACCTCCTGTTATCAAGAGTTCTTATTCTGCCTTATCTTCAGATTTCGTCTCCGTCTTCTCTTCAGTTTCAGGCACGGGTTCTGTATCCTTTGTTTCAACAGTTGCTTC
>JAFODX010000184.1 GCA_017380475.1 Clostridia bacterium | reverse complement strand
TCAAAAAGACAAGCTGCAATAACACCGGAAAATAATACGTACCATGTACGCCCATACCGCCTGTAAAGAAATGTCCGATAACTTCCAGAGGATTGTAAAACTCTCCCATAAACGCTCTTATTATCAGTTCTACTGCATACATGTATAAAAACGGTATAGAAAATCTTACAAGTTTTTTCCATATTGTTTTCGGTTTATACGCCTCTTTTAATGTTATGCCTTTTGCAGAAAAAGACGCTGCATTAACATATCCGGTAGCCAACATAAAACACGGAACAGCCATACTTATCCAAAAATAAAACCCATAATCAAGTCTTTGTGTCAGCGTCCATTCAAAATGGGTTATAACCACCATTATCATTGAGATACCTTTTGCGATATCAATAAATCTGCTTCTTTGCATTTTACACCTCTTATAATATCAACTACGGCTATAATATACCATAAATCAAAAAACTTGTCAACCTCAAATAAAACCTTGATTTTGTACGAGTTTTAATGTATAATAATCTTATCAAACTTTGGAGATATGAAAATGAAACAAAACTATCAGCTTATGCTCGATAACACGTTGAAAACTCTCAGAGATTCCGGCAACAAACCGTCTCTGTTGCTACACGCCTGCTGTGCACCGTGTTCAAGCTACGTCCTTGAATATCTGAATGAATATTTTAATATAACCGTATTTTTCTACAACCCTAACATAACTGAAAAAGCTGAATACATCAAACGTTCCGACGAGCTTATGCGACTTATATGCGAACTGCCTCACTCAAATGAAATAAGATTTATTGACGGCGGATACGAACCCGAAAAGTTCACAGAGATAGCAAAAGGTCTCGAAACTGAACCCGAGGGCGGAGAGAGATGTTTTAAATGTTACAGACTCAGGCTTGAGGAATCAGCACGGGTAGCAAAAGAGAATAATCTTGATTATTTCACAACTACCCTTTCCATCAGTCCGCACAAGAACGCACAGGTACTCAACGAAACCGGCAAAGAATTGTCAGATATATACGGAGTGGGATATCTGTTCTCGGATTTTAAAAAACGTAACGGCTATAAGCGTTCGTGCGAACTATCAGAAATCTACAACCTATACCGCCAGGACTACTGCGGTTGCATTTATTCAAAAAAGGAGCGTGAAAGAAATGAGCATTGAACTTGAAATGATGCGTCTGCAAAACCGTGCAAAACGTGATGCAGATGTGCGTAATGCACTTTTAGAAACCCGCAACGAAGAAGACCCCTATAAAGCATTCTGCGATACGGCACAAAAGCTCGGTTATGATATAACACTATTCGAACTCGCCGATATGGGACAGGCGTTCTGTGATGCTATGATGCGAAGCGTTAATGGCGGCGGTAGGGATAACTTTGAAATCTGGACGGATTTTTATGAAATGTTCTTTGATGCAATAAAATAAGAGCCGAACGGCTCTTATTTTTTAGTTTATACTGTTTTCATAGTTTCTGATAGTAATTATATTCTGTTTTTCAATCTCATTGAGATTTGCATTTTCGTTTGCGTAGTTATAATTACTGTTCGGTTTATACCATGAGCATGAATTGAAATAACTCTGCAAAGAGTCATCATTGAATGTTCTTCCGTGACGTGCATATATTTCATTTCTTGCGCGGCGAAGGTCTCTTACCGACATTCCCTGCAACTCCGACTCTGATATAAGTCTTGACGAAGAATCAGAAATTATATAACCGTTTGTCTGAACCGCACTGCTTGTCGGTACACTGTTTGTCGGTACGCTGTTTGTCTGAGTGTTGTTATGATGTGTAATTTTTGTTATTGTATACACAGGAACACCCTTATATGTTTCACCCTTGTTATATGCGTTTATTGTCATCTGCTTCCATGCAATAAACTTTGTTGTTGTATTATCTGAAACCTTTGCATAATACCATTTGTTGTTATAAATGAATGACATATATGACTTTCCGTCAGCCTTTATAACCTCACCTCCGGTTATGCGTGCATTGGTCAGTTTTGTGGTCTTAACGACCGGTTTTACTGAAACAGGTTTCTTCGTTGCAACCGGTTTTTGTGTTATGACCGGCTTAGGTGTTGCATATAACTCCTCCGGCTCAGTTTCCTGTTCATCCTCTGCGGGGATTGGTGTTTCTTCCGGCTCAGGCTCCTCTGTTTCTTCAGGAACCGGCGTTTCTGTCTCAACAGGTTCCGGTGTCACAACAGGCTTTGGTTCAGGACTCGGAGTTACTATTATTATTTCATTGTCTTCATTTCCGTTATAAGCAGGACTTATATAATACACGCCTGCCGCTACAGCTGCACCCAAAAGCAAAATAAACAATATTATAAGCACAACATTGCGTCTTCTTTTGTTTTTTCTTGACTTTCGTCTTTTTTCTATTTCTTCAAGCTGTGTTTGTTTTTCTTCACGCATCTTTTCAATCTGATTACGACGCTTGATTTCGTTCTCATCGAGAATTTCCTCAATCACCTCTGCGTCAGATACTGCTCCGTACGTTTCCTCAGGAACCGGCGTCTGTTCTTCAACCGGCTCAACCGGTTCAACCGATTCAGAAACAGTTTCAGGAACACCATACTGTGCACCGCAGAATTTACACTCTGCCGCATCATCTTCAATACGTGCACCACATTCTCTGCAAATCATTGACTTTTCCCCTCCGTTTCATATTCGGACGTATGTATATAAGTGTACAAAACACCTATTATCCTTATTTATTATATAGTTTCTGCTGAACAATGTCAATAACATCGCATTTACATTTCTATTACATTTGTTACGTCGCTATTATGCACCTTTATCCTGTTTTTCAAACACAAGATTTCTTAACTTATCTGTAAACGCAAAATTTTTTCCGCCTGT
>JAFODX010000183.1 GCA_017380475.1 Clostridia bacterium | reverse complement strand
CCGCCCTCTGCCGCTGCTGCAAGTATTGCAAAACACATAAAGCAGGAATAACGGCACAGCTGTTCCTCAAAATCTGTTATTTTTTCAGTATCGTTTTTGCATACTTCATTTATAACATCTTCTATAAGACAGATTTGCTTTGTGTTGAACTCCTTTGACAGTGAATCTTCTCTTACTGTGTATAAATACGCTTCTTTTTTGCTTATATACACGCTTTTTGCGTTAAGATAACACGGAATCACACAGCAAAAGTCTTCACCTAATGATATTTTTTCGCTGACACCGAGCTGATACGGTGTCAGAAAATCTCTCTTTACCGCCTTTCCCGACAAATAATATGAAACATGGTTCATATTTTTGTCCATAAAAAGTCTTGGGTATATTTGTTCTTTGATGTCCTTTTCGGTATAAAGTCCCTCATCCAGACAATCGTTTGTTATGCCAACAGTTTTACTGCCTTTTACCCATCTGTATGAGAATGATACAATCTCACAGCCGGTTTCTTTGATTATATCGTATGCACATTCCAAAGTGTCATTTTCAATAAGGTCATCAGAATCAAGGTTATACACATACTCACCCTCTGCGACCTTTATTCCGGCTCTTCTTGCACTTGCAAGCCCGCCGTTAGGCTTATGGACTACCTTTATACGGCTGTCCTTTTCTTTATAGCTGTCGCAGATTTCAGGACATGAATCGGGCGAGCCGTCATCAACAAGGATAAGTTCAAAATCAGAAAATGTCTGATTCAAAACACTTTCTATGCAATTGGGTAAATACTTTTCAACCTTATAAACAGGTACTATTACCGAAAAAAACATTTATATCACCTATCTGTTTCTTAATCCTACAAGTACTTTTAGCATAAAGTACAATTTATATTTCATACCGTATGCAAACATTCTCTGCTTGAACGGCAACTTGCCTATCGGGTATGATTTGAGTACCTTTTCCGTTAGAGGATACGCACACACTGCCTTTAACCGCTTTTTCAGGTCGGTGTATCTGATATTATTATCAGTTGCGTGCATTATCTCCTGCGAGCATATTACTCTGCATATCGCCTGCCAGAATCTGTGGGTATAAATCTGATACTTTTCAGGCGGAATATCCTTTTTGAATCTTTTTTCGACTTCGTCCATAAACACAAGTGTTTGAGAGAATCTGTCTTTTTTATATGATTTTGAAATCGAATCTGCGTTTCTGCAGTAATTATAAAATGCTTCGTTAATTCCTGTCGCTTTCTTTATGCAGGATATGAAATCGACCATAAACAGTGCATCTTCTGAAAGCTTTTCACGCTCTGACTCGAAAACAAGCTTATTTTCTTTTATTACTTCGTGTCTGAACAGGTTTTTCCAGATGCTCATACCGTATTTACTGTCGTCCTCATCTTCGGGCAATGCACCGATGATACCCATTCTCAGCATCTGCAGTTCGTCTTCTGTTTCAAACTGAGTATCCGCATCAAAATATGTTTTGCGGATACATTCGCCCTCTTTGCTGAACATATTTCCGTCTACGAACAGAACTCCTGACATAACAAGGTCTGAATTATACTGCTCTGCTTTTTCGTAGAGTGTTTTAAACATTTCCTCATCAATATAATCATCCGAGTCCGCAAAACCGATATATTTACCCTCCGCAACCTCAAGTGCGGCATTACGAGCTAAACCTGCACCCTCGTTCACCTTATGGATAACCTTGATTCGCGAGTCTTCCTCTGCTGCCTTTTTGCAGATTTCAAGAGATGAATCGGTTGATGAATCGTCTACAAGGATTATTTCAATGTCAGCAAGTGTCTGACTTCTTAATGAATCTATACATCTTTTCAGATATTTCTCCACATTATACACCGGAACGATAATGCTTACTTTCGGTTGTGACACGGTATCACCTCGCAATCAGTTTTTCGTATTCTCCGACTAAAATATCGCAGTAGCTTTCGACACTCAAAATGTTGTCTCTTTCTTTTTTACAGTTTTCTCTGAGGGTCTTGTAGTAATCCTCATTCTCGATTGTTTCTTTTATTTTCAATGCAATACATTCGGGTGTCGGCTCGTTTACAAGCGTGCCGGTAACACCGTCTTTTACAAGCTCCGCCATTCCGCCGCTGTTCATTGTAACAACAGGTACGCCCATAGAATGTGCTTCAAGAATGGAAAGCGGACAGTTTTCATAGCATACCGACGGCAGAAGCAGAAGCTTTGCATTGCCCATAAGCTCTGTCAGGTCGTTACCGGTAACAAACCCTGCAAGCTTAATATTATCTATGTCTTTTAACATTCCTTCATCAGGACCGCTTCCTGCTATAACAAAGGTATATTCACCAAGAAGCTTTGCCGTTTTTGCGATATACTCAATACCTTTTTCTTTTGAAAGTCTTCCTATAAATACAATGTAGGAATCTTCTTTTCTGTCGGTATTTGAAAACTTTTCTTTGTCTATAAAATTGTGTATTGTTTTTGTTTTGCCCTTATAGTATCCCTTTGCCGACAAGAGTTTGTTTTCCAGGAAATTGCTCGGGCAAACGAACAAATCAACCTTTTTGTACGTTTTCAGAAGTGAATAGAGTTTTGCTTCTATAACACCTAAAATACTCTTGACTGTTGAATTATGAATACATTTGTTTTTGATACAGTTTATATGCGAACCCTTAACGCATTTTTCGCAGGGTGTGTTTTTGTCAAAGTTATACAGTAAATGGTTCGGACAAATCATCTGATAGTCGTGAACGGTCTGGACCAGCTTTACACCTCTCTTTTTTATGCCATAAATAATGGACGGGGTAAGCTGAAAGTTTATATTGTTCATATGGACTATATCAGGCTTGAAATCATCAATTACCTGCATAATCTTTTTTTTCGCTTCACGTGAATAAATTATCTTGAACGGATACAGAAATCTTGCCAATCCTTTTGAGTGGAAGTCCATATTCTGTGTGTATTTCCCTATAGAGTTCCCCACTGTATTGTTCTCATCATACATACCGAAATACTCAATCTTGTGACCAAGCTTTTTAAGATGCTCACCAAGATAGAGCATATAGCTTTCACTGCCGCCGCGTGGGTACAGGAATTTGTTTACCATCAAAATTTTCATAACAACGAATCCATTTCCTTTTCTTTGTTTGCATCAGAAACACAGCCGAATATTTTGGTTTCCATACTACGCACGTTTTTACCAAAGCTGTTCCCCATCATAATCATCGCAAGCGTTCCGGTTAATAACGGGTAGTTCAT
>JAFODX010000016.1 GCA_017380475.1 Clostridia bacterium | reverse complement strand
CTCGTTTTCTTGGGGCATCGGAAATACGGACTCGCATCGCTCGCATGCATAACCTCTGCCTGCCAATCAAACTTCGTAAAACTCGTTTTCTTGGGGCATCGGAAATACGGACTCGCATCGCTCGCATGCATAACCTCTGCCTGCCAATCAAACTTCGTAAAACTCGTTTTCTTGGGGCATCGGAAATACGGACTCGCATTGCTCGCATGCATAACCTCTGCCTGCCAATCAAACTTCGTAAAACTCGTTTTCTTGGGGCATCGGAAAATTTCCGCCACATCGGCATATTTAGTTGTAGTTTGTGGTTAACTACCGTAACAACAGATAATATTATACATTATTTATGTTCATTTGTCAATTGTTTTTAATAAAGTTTTTTTAAATTTTGCCGTATCGGAAAGATTTTCCGATACGGCGTTTTTTTTACGGTGTAAGATAGTGCAAATCACGGGTGAACAGGGCAGCGCTTCGGATGTTATCAAGATTCAGCAGAGCCATTAAAAAACGCTCAAGTCCGATACCTGCTCCGCATATCTGCGGTAGTGCAAATTTATGTGCCGAAAGAAATGATTCGTAATCGGCACAGTCATAACCCGATTTTTTTAGTTTTTGCACCTGTTCTGTATAATCAGAAATATGTTCACCGCCTGATGCGATTTCAAGTCCGTTTGAAAGAAGTACGAAACCACAGTTTTCTTTTTCGTAGAACGGACGATTTTCTGACGGCAGATTTGTTACGAAGATGTAGTCACTGTTGAATTTGGACTGTGAATATTCGCAAAGTTTCTTTTCGTCGGTCGGGTCAAGGCTGAGCTGGGTTTTATCTTTAGCCAAAAGAACCATAGCATCATCATAAGTTATCTCGGGAATGGATTTCTGTTCTTTCAGAGTTATTCCCAGAAGTTCAAGTTCTGAAGCACATTGATGTGTAACAGCCTCAATAATGTGGTTGATAGCCTCAACTAACGTTTCTTTTGCAGATTGGGTATCAGCATATGTCAACTCAAAATCGAGCCTTGTAAACTCGTTTAAATGCCTTATACTGTTTCTGCTTTTCGATGAATAGCCTGCGCCTGCCTCATACACACGGTCAAGGCCTCCCACTGCCATTATTTTGTGAAGGGCAGGGGATGATGCCAGTGTTGCACCACGGTCAAAATAACGTAGGTTTATATAGTCATTGTCGTTTGTGAATGATGTTATTTTTGGAGTGTGTATCTGAATATAACCATTTTTCTGCATATATTCACAGAAAGCGAATTCAGCAACACTGCGAATCTGCATTATTGCACGTTCTGTCGGATGTTTAAGTGCAACTGTGCGATGTTTGATGTTTTCATCCAAAGTACAACCGAGTGTGGGCTGTGACACGTTGAGCGGATACGCATCAATCGGCTTGGAGATTATATTAAAGTCTTTTATTGTAAGCTCAAATCCATACGGAGCACGTTTTTCTTCTTTGACGGATACGGAACATTCGATATATGAACCCTCGCACATTTCGCTGATTGATGTTTTACAAAGGTCGGGGATATATACTGCCTGATAGACATATCTGCCGTTTCTTAAAGAAATAAGCGAAATACCTGATGCTTTGCGGATTTTAAGTGCAAATCCTTCGACGGTGATATCAGCATTTATGAGTCCTGATAAATTTTCAGGAGAAACATTTTTTGTTGACATGGTTGTTAGTCCTTTCGTGTATATAAAAAGGGCATATTATGCCCTTTTTATTATTGTGTCTGTACTTGTTCAGGCGCGGGGGGCTGTACCGGAGCCGGAGGTTGTTCAGGCGCCGGGGGCTGTACCGGAGCAGGCTGTGCCGGAGTCTGTGCCGGAGGCTGTACCGGAGCAGGCTGTGCCGGAGGCTGTACCGGAGCAGGCTGTGATTGTGTGTTCTGCTCAGTTGCGGTCTCATGCGACATATAATAGCTCTTGGGCAGTTCCTCTTTTCTTATGAGGTTTCCGTCAGGGTCGAATACCGAGCGGTATGAGCGTACTGAACGGTTACCGCCTGAATATGAGGAGAAGTTTTCTATTTTTACTGTATGAGGCACATCACGCTGTGTACCGAGTATACTTACCGTGATTTTTCCGCCGCTTGTTACAGCTGAAATTTTTATCGGATAGTCGGTGTTGTTTGAGAACTTGAAGTCTACGCCTGAGTCGGAAACTGTGGCATCCTGACCGATAGGACAATAGTTTACGGTAAACATATGGTTAAGACGGTAAACTATAGACAAATCGGCATATAATACTGCATTATACAGTGTTGAAGATACCTGACAAGTACCTCCACCGATACCCATAACGGTCTGACCGTTTGCGTATTCCGGAGCGGTGTAGAAACCGTTAGCTATCGAACGCTTGCCTACGGTGTCATTAAATGAAAATACTTCGCCGGGGGCAAGAACCTTTTCGTTGATTTTTGACGCTGCATTTGCAACATTTGCAGCTCTGTTTGATGTTGAACCACCGTAATAGGTTGAGAACGAACCGAGTGTTGCATTAAACAGTTTGCTTTCGAGGTCGGCTGCTTTTACAGCAGGTTCTGAAGTCTTGAACGGTATATATACAACCTCGCCGCCCTCGTGAATTTTTGAAACCAAAGGACGGATGGCATCAATATCAAGATGGCGTCCCCACACTTCGGGAACAACGGTTACACTGTTTGAAGTTATATCGAACCGTGCGTCCTGGGGCAGTGTGTAAACAAATGCATCAATATCCTCCACACTCAGAGTTCTGGGCTTTGACACTTTTAACGACACACGTATTTTTGTAAAGTTTTCATCTTCGAGTGCTTTGATAACCTGGTCGTATGCTTCGTCGGTGTCTCCGGAGAAACCTGAATGACCGGGTGTGCATATCAATTTTTCGTCGCCTATTTCAAGCTGATGCTCTTTCAATTCGCCGTATACTATGTTTCCGAACTCGTTGAGCTTATCACGAAGAACTGTTTCGTTGACATTAGCTGAAGGCATAACGGTATGTCTTGCAATAACCTGCATACCGTTAACGAATCCGTCTATCAGAATATTACCGGTTTTGCCGTGGTTCATTGCCTTGGTTACGGTATCCTCTATACGGGGAGTCAAACCTATATCCATTCCGTTGATTGTGTAGCTCATACCCTTACAGGTAACGGTTATATCACAGTTATCAAGCAAAGAAGATGTTCTGACCTTTTCAAGGGCTTCTTCGTAGGTAAGACCGCTGACATCAATATCTTCGATATAAATGTTTCTGCCCATAACGTTTTCAGGTATTGTTGCACAGCCGTAGACGAACAGAGCGAGAAAGGCGGTGACAAAAACGCAAAGCACAATAATTGCGACCTTAACAGCATTTCTGTATTTTTCAATAAACTGCGAAAAAGTCATACGCGGCTTCTTTTCCTTTTTTTGTTCGGGTTCAGAATCGGCATCCTCCTCATTATTATCATCATCATCGGATACACTTTGAGTAAAATCGTCAAAATCGTCTCCGTTATCGGATGGCTGGTCAATTTCGTTATCGGTGTCATCTGAAACGGCGGGTTCTTCAACCATAGTTTCGTCAGACTCGTCATTAACTTCTGCCGTGGGTTCTTCGTCGATAGATTCGGTTGTATCCGTTCCCTGTTCAACTTCTGTTTCAGAAACGGAAGTTTCTTCTGCCTCTTCATATGTATCGGCATTTTCAGGTTCAGATTCAACAGCTTCTTCTGTCGGGAGCTGTGAAACGACGACTTGTGCGATACCTTCATCAATAGCTTCCTGCAAGTTCTCCTCAGCCATTTCCTGGAACTTTTTACGGGTTATTGGTGCGTCTGAACTTTCAATGATGTCAAAATCGTCAACCTCATCATCGGTCACAACAGGAGTATCGTTGACCTGATTTATATCATCTTCAATTAAATTATGCTTTTTCTT
>JAFODX010000182.1 GCA_017380475.1 Clostridia bacterium | reverse complement strand
TGTCCGTTTTCTATAATCTCGCCTGTACCTGTATAGATACGTGCGTTCTTAATAAGCTTCATAATTTTACCTCGCAAGGATATAATTTATTGCAGAAGTCGCTGCAACAGCTCCGTCTGCGGCGGCTGTTACAACCTGACGCAAGGGTGATACACGGCAATCGCCTGCGGCATATACACCCGGTATATTTGCTGCAAGATACATATCGGTTTTTATAAACCCACGCTCGCAAAGCTCAACACCGTATTTTTTCGCAATCGTGTTTTCGGGTGTGATGCCTATTGCTATAATAACGCCCGATGCGTTAATAAATCCCTGCTCTCCTGTTTCGGTGTTCTTTGCAAGCACCTTTTCAAGTCTGCCGTTTCCGATAAATCCTTCTGAAATCATATCTGTATAAACTGTTATTCTCGGCTCAGCCTTTACCTTGTCAAAGAGTGTCTTTGACGCCTTGAAGTTCTTTGAACGGTTCATTATAAACACGTGCTCGCAGAACCGAGCAAGATAGAGTGCATCTTCCATAGCGGTGTTTCCGCCGCCGATTACAACTGTGTCAAGTCCTTTAAAGAACGCACCGTCACACGTTGCACAGTAGCTGACGCCGGCACCTGTGAGCTCTGCCTCGCCCGGCACACCGAGCTTTCTCGGTGTCGCACCCGTTGCAAGGATAATTGTGCGTGTTTCGTATGTTCCCTTGCGGGTTTTTACTGTCTTTATATCGCCGTCGATGTTCTCTATTTCACGTACAGCTTCCGTACGGATTTCCACATCATACTTCTGTGCGTGCTTTAAAAACTCCTGCATAAGCTCCGGACCTGACGGAGCATTGGCAAAACCGGGATAGTTATCAATCTCATATGTCTTTGTCGCCTGACCGCCCGTTGCAACCTTTTCAAGCACGAGCGTTTTCATACCGCCACGCATTGCGTAGATTGCCGCACTCAAGCCTGCCGCACCGCCACCGATTATAATTATGTCGTACATTTATAACCCTCCTTTATAGGAAAACAGGGTACCGCAAACACGATACCCGAAAATTCGTCAATTCTCGTAAGCCGTCATAAACTGCTTTTCGAGTTCAGAAATATTGTCAGTTGCAGTCATTTCGTGTCCGTCAGAGGACATATTCTGCTTGTACTGTTCGTGGTCCTTTTCAGCTTCGGGAATAGTCTTTATCCCCTGCTCTGCCCAACGCTTAAGTATAGTGTTAATGTACGGGAACGAAAGCTTGCTCGTTGCCATAATACAGTATTCATAAGCAAGTCCGACCATATCCGCACTCATACCCAGCTCGTCACGCCACGATTTGAGATAGAGATTTTCTGTCTTTGACAGATTTCTGTCAGTGATACCGAAAAGACTTCTCAAAGACGAAATAAATTCATCGCTTTTTGTCGCACCCATTATGTAGTTTTGTGCCTCATCCATTGTTGTGATGTTGTTTTCGTGCCAGGTGATAGCCACTTTTTCAATATATTTCATATTGCGTTTGTTCATTGAAACACAATATTCCAAAAGCATAGTAATAACCTCGGGCGAAAAACCGAGCTGGTCATAGAACCAGTAAAGTGTTTCAAGGTCATTATTGCCCAAAGTTTTGCCGAGTATTTCCTGTGCAATGGCACATAAATCAGACAGTGCCGAGTTGCCGTCAATAATCTGCGAAACCTCGTCCACCGATTTCTTTGTCGATTCGGGTGAAATCTCCTCATCCACAGACCTCTTTATAATTATTGTATCGCCTGTGCCTGAGAATATACCCTTTTCGTTCCAGTACTTGATAGCATTAACAACGTCCGACTCAATAAGTCCGAGTTTTTTTGCAATATCGTTTGTGTCAGCACTCTTATTAGTTGATGCAAGAAGCATTATGTAGAGATACACCATCACATATGATGCATTTGCCGACGGCATTATATGTTCGATAAAATCCTTTGGAATCGGAACAAAATCCATATTAAGTTTAAAGCTTGGCATAGTACCACTCCTTATATGTATAGATAATTATATTCTATCACAAAAATTAAAATGTGTCAACCTTTAGACGGCATCGCTATAACTTTATTTGCTGTGGAATAGTTTTATCGTTGAGATTTCGTACAGAAATTGATTTTATGTTAATATAAAACACCAGACGATTAACTCCGTCTGGTGTAAAATAATTATTAAAATTGATTGTATTTGTCTGCATAATCTTTTAAATTATGAATATGGACTGTATCCCAATCAAAACTTGCCAATGTATCGTCATTGAAGGTACTCCTTAAATATGCTGATTGCACATTTCCTCTTTCCCTATAAAAAACAAACTTAACCGTCATATTATAATCGTCTTTCATTCGATACAATATTGCATACTGCACCAATGCGGCATTATCGGGATTTGGCTCTGTTAATAGGAACTTTACTGTTGTAGCGTCAGCGACAACATTCTCTACATATTTTTCGCCAAGTTCATTTACTGCCAATTCATACAACTTATCTTGCACCCATATAGGTTCTTCACTACCAGCAGCTATAAACCTTTTTTCTTCTTCTGTAAGTTCAATTTCAGGTTTAACCTCTTCTTTTTCGTTATTTTCAC
>JAFODX010000181.1 GCA_017380475.1 Clostridia bacterium | reverse complement strand
ACAAAGTACGGTGTGTTTCTTCCGCTCTTTGTCACAAAATCACCGAAACGCAAAACGTCCGATTCCATCATAAACTCTATAAATTCTTTCTTTGCTTCTGTTAACATTTTGTATTCCTCCGTTTAATTACACTAATCTATAATGCATTATATCACATATTTTCGTATTTGTAAATGTTTTTTTGTTGTTCTTCCTGACAAATAATGCAAAATGCGGTCTGTTTAAACACGGCAAAAGCCTCTGCTTGGCAGGGGCTTTCGCCGTATTATACAAACAATGTAAAAAATGCGAAAAAAACATATAAACAACTGCCAAACTTTATAAATAATAAAGGGAAAACCGCAACGAATGTCGAAATATTAAACCGACGGAAAAATTTCGTGTATTTTTGTTATTTTTTTCGGAATTGCGGTAAATATAATATGTATATAAATTGCGATTGCGTAAATAATATATTAAATTGGGGGAGGTGTAAAAATGGCATTCGTGTCAGACGATTTGTTTAACGAGATATGTATGGCAAACGATATAATAGACTATGCATCATCGTTTATCACAATCAAAAAGAACGGCAAGAATTATATGGCTTGCTGTCCTTTTCATAATGAAAAAACCCCCTCATTCAGTATTGACAGGGACAAGCAGTTATTCCACTGCTTCGGCTGCGGTGCAAGCGGAAACTTTGTTCAGCTTGTGATGAGGCTTGAAGGTCTTGATTATAAGGACGCACTTTCCCAGCTTGCAGAGCGTGCCAACATAAAAATCCCCGAAACGGGCAGGCGTGAATCGGACGCAATGACAAAGAAAAAGGATTCAATCCTTGAAATGAACAAGATTGCGGCAAGATTCTTCTATGATATGCTTATGGACCCCGAAACGGGCAGGGATGCACGTGCGTACTTTGCAAACAGAAAACTGTCCAAAGAAACAATAATAAAATTCGGACTCGGTTATTCGCCAAATTCTACTGATGCACTTTTAAAGGTTTTAAAGGACAAGGGTTATACGGAGGAGCAGATAGTTGAGGCAGGACTTGCTGTTATGCGAAACGGTAAGGCAATTGACAAGTACCGTAACCGTGTTATTTTCCCGATTATAAACGTGCGTGGAAAGGTTATCGGCTTTGGCGGCAGAGTTATGGGCCCGACCGAGCTTGATAACGGCATAAAGCTTGCCAAATACTTGAACTCACCCCAGACTGTTGTTTATGATAAGAGCAGTAACGTATTCGCATTGAATATTGCAAAGAACTCAAACGACAGACAGCTGATTCTTTGCGAGGGATATATGGACGTTATATCTGTGCATCAGGCAGGGATATCAAACTGTATCGCAACGCTCGGTACTGCACTTACAGAACAGCAGACGAAACTACTTATGCGTTACTGCGACGAAATCCTCATCTGCTACGATATGGACGAAGCAGGTACAAAGGCGGCACTGCGTGCAATTGATATGATAAGTGCCGCAGGCGGACGTTCACGGGTGGTACGCATAACGGGCGCAAAAGACCCTGATGAATACATTTCAAAATACGGAGTTTCGGGCTTTAAGACAGCGATAGATAAGGCGATTCCCGCAACGGCGTTCAAGCTGTCACTTATACGGCAGAAATATGACATCACAGACACCGACGGTAAGGTACGGTTCGTTGATGAGATTGCACAGTGTCTTTCAAAAATTTCCGACCCTGTTGAGGTCGAGGCATACATAAAGAAAACGGCACAGGAAACGGGGATTTCCGAGCGTGCAATTTTCGGTAAATACAGTGAGTACCGTTCAAAAGCGCCAAAACCAAGACCGGCGAATGAAACTGAAAAATTCAAACGCCGTGAGATGGATGTTATAAACAGCGAAAAACCGAAAGAAGAGCGTGTGACAGTAACGGTGGTTGATGCAGAACGCAAACTGCTCTCGGTTATAGCAAAGAGTCGCAGACTTTGCAACCGTGCAAGTGAGCTGATTGAGCCGGATGAGTTTTCAAACAGCATCTATACGATACTTGCAACACGTATGTATGACAGTGCCAAAGCCGGTGATACGGTTGATGCGGCAGTTATACTGAACGAGTTTTCGGGCAATACCGATTATGAAAATATTGCGGCGGCGGTATTCTTTAATAATGAAGAATATCTTGATGATTACAAAACAATTTATGACCTGATATATACAATAAAGCATAACAAAATTGAGGCGAGAATGGCAAAGGCAACAGACCCGGGCGAAATCTTCGACCTCATAAAACAGAACAACAAGCTTACGCAGGACAGAAAAGAATGGCTGTCAAAAACTTAAACTCGGAGGGGAAAACAATGGATAAAGAAAAGGAAATAACAACAAATAACGGTGAGATAACAGAAGAGCAGAAGGCGTTAATGGAAAAGAAAGCGTCTATTATGCTTGAAATCGTTGAAAAGGGTAAAAAGAACGAGTTTTTAACCTACAACGAAATCCATTCGGCATTCGACGGTATCGAAGTAACACCGGAGGAGCTTGAAAAGCTCTACGACGTGCTTGAAAGCGAAAAAATCGAAATTGTCGAAGATATGGACAAGGAGCTTGAGGATATCGAAGTATCCAAGGAAGAGCTTGAGGACTTGTCAGTTCCCGAGGGTATCAGTATTGACGACCACGTAAAGATGTACCTTAAGGAAATAGGTAAGGTAAACCTGCTCTCTGCAGATGAGGAAATGGACCTTGCACAGAAAATGGCAGATGGTGACGAGGAGGCAAAGAAAAAGCTTGCCGAAGCAAACCTT
>JAFODX010000180.1 GCA_017380475.1 Clostridia bacterium | reverse complement strand
CGAACTGCCTTAAGACCGCTGCCTGTCAGCAAATATCCTCTTGAATCTCCTGCCCACAGAAATGCAGCCTGCATCTTATCGCTCTTATGTCTGAAAACTATAGCAGAGGCAGTTGTCGGAAAGCTCTTTGCAAGAGAGCCCCTTATAAGCGTTGCCGTTGTTTCGTTTTCGATACTTTTCAGTTTTTCGTCAAACGCAGCATAAAGCTCTTCGCTCATCAGCTCCACGTTTTTTTCCGTGACAGAAGCATTACTCTGCGAAAATGTATCAAACCACTCAAGCATAGCTTTAGAAACTGCATGCGATGCTATATAGGCACCCGTTTTATTGTCAAACGCTTCATACTTTCTTGAACCGATACCTCCGCAGCCATCAAAAACAGAAATACAGCCAAACTTATCGTTAAAAGAATATGTATAACTGTCCTCACCGTTATCAGGAATCATTTCGCCCGAAACGACAAAAACAGTATCAATACAGTTTATAAGACTGTCTCTATCAATTTTATTAGCCATTTATAACACCCATTCAGATAGTATTTGAAATCGCAGCCAGAATCTGCTCATAGCTGTACTCATCAAGACCATCTCCTGCAACTGACGGGAAATACATTACATTGTCCCAAGTCTCCGAGATCGTAGTCCAGCGCGGGCCTTCAGGAGCAAACAGCAGAAGTCTCTTTGCTTTCTGGTCGATGAATCCTCTGTTCTGAGCATCGCCCCACCAATGAGTAAGCTCATTGAAATCACGTGCCATACCCTCGGGGTAATTGGGCATTCTTGAACCGAATCCCAACTCATGAGTTGTTGCATCTGTCCATACCACAATAACCTGACGCTTTTTCATACCTTCTGTATTCCAGTCAGACTTAATTGCATAGCCCAAAGCCTCAAGACCGTCTTCAGGGTCATCACCGCCGCCGAACGCTTCAATACTTCTTATGCACGCCTCAAAATCTGCACTTTCTTCGGGCAGATTAAAGAAATCGGTTTCAAGCATTGCATCCTCGCCGTCTGCAACATAGTCACGGAATGCCACTATTCTTACTCTCAGCTTGTCAATAGTCTTCCCCTTTGCTGACATTGCCTTTGTAACATCATTATAAAAATGCAAAGCGTTATTCTTTACCATTTCTATAACACCGCCCATACTTCCTGTTGCATCAATACAGAACACCATATCAACACTATAGGTAATCTTGTAGTTACTTGCCATTTTTTTATCTCCTTTAAATTATAAATTTTTAGCCTTTTTAAAATATTTACTTCCCGTACTTGTTCCGGCACCTGCAGATGATTTGGACACAGGCGAGCCGCCCGCGCCAATTCCGGCATATCCGGGCGGAGGCGAAACATACCGTTTCGGGATACAAGTGCATATCTCACCGCCGTAAAGTTCACGGCCGCAACGGGTGCAAAACATTCTTCCGCCGCCCGGTGCTGTTACGCTTTTGTATATTGTATCATATAACCCGCCGTAAAACCGTTCGTCAATAATCTTAACCTTTTTAATGAGAATACCTATAAAAATCTGCGCCAATGACCATAGAATGAGTGCTATAGCGGTGAGCACATCAAAGGTCAGAAGCAGAACAGCCGTACCTACCGTTGCACCTGCCGCACCTACCATAATACTCACAACACGCACAAAACCCGACGGTTCCTCGCTGAAATCATCGTTTATAACCGCTTCTTTTATAACCTGTGCAAACGACATCATTTTAACAAGCAACACTAAAGCGGCAACGATAAATAACATAATCAGTGAAAATGCCGGAATAGTCCACACCAGCGATGTACGGTCACCGTAACCGCCAAATACTATAAGCACAACTCCTGCACCCACGCAACCCAGTGCCATCATTGAAAAGTATATAATACCTATCTTTATTCCGATTTTCACCATATCAAGACCCGTCTGTTGCGAGTTCCCCTTTGCGTGTGAGCGAAGTATCAAAAGACCCACAGCCGATATAAGAATCGGCAAGGACACAATAAACATCAACAGAATCTTGACAATCTGTAACCTGCCCGAACCGCCCGATATATCAAATATACCTGCAATATTTTCGGGTGCACTCAACCGACGTAACGCATCTGCGTAGCTTTCAAGATTAAGCGGAAAGAACCAGCCGATAACAATGCACGCAACAAAGCCTGCCAGACACCAGCAAACCGCCCCGAACAAACCCGAGCGCAACAGCTCCATCGTACTGTTTCTCACTACACCCGTTTCATAACTGTGCTCTTCAGCAGTGATTTTATGTCCGCATTTGGGGCAAAACTCATCTTCCTTCGGGATAGAATTTCCGCATTTAGAACATATCATAAGCTCACCTCTGTTTTTGTTTTATTAAACTGTGTATATAATTTATAATCTGCATCTGTATCTGAAGAGCAATAAATATACTCTTTTTTCTGCTCATCGGGATTATTCTTCTCCGTGATTATAAGACAATAAATCCTGCCTGCATCAAAACTGAAATTATCTCTGATATCTGAACCTGTGCCTTTTGCGATTGCTTTTTTTCCTGTTTTCAGATCCGCATCACTTCT
>JAFODX010000015.1 GCA_017380475.1 Clostridia bacterium | reverse complement strand
TTCTTATGATACCCATTTGTATAAGCTTTGTGATGAAGCTACAATTAAACGTTTTTGTATGCATGCCTTGAGACATACATATGCTACACGAGCTATTGAAAAAGGAATGCAACCTAAAGTGTTGCAAAAACTTCTTGGTCATAACTCGCTTCAAACAACAATGGATAGATACGTACACGTTACTGATGATTCATTGAGAAAAGGTGTGCAGCAATTTGAGAGAAATAATCAAGATCAAAATGGTGTCAAATTGGTGTCAGGCCAATAATTGAAAACACCTGAAAACCTTGAAATATAAGGATTTTTTAAAGGAGAATGATGATATATGAAACTTGGTATAGTAGGCTTGCCAAATGTTGGCAAATCAACACTTTTTAATGCAATAACACAGGCAGGTGCGGAGAGTGCAAACTATCCGTTCTGTACAATCGAACCGAATGTCGGAATCGTTGATGTTCCTGACGAAAGAATAGACGAGCTTGCAAAGATGTACAATCCCAAAAAGGTTACACGGGCATTTATCGAGTTTGTTGACATTGCCGGTCTTGTAAAAGGTGCATCAAAGGGTGAAGGTCTTGGCAACAAGTTCCTTGCATCAATCCGTGAATGTGACGCTATAGTTCACGTTGTGCGTTGTTTTGAAGATGCAAATATAACTCACGTTGATGGCTCGGTTGACCCGGTGCGTGATATAGAAACAATCAATCTTGAGCTTATTTTCTCGGATATTGAGATGATAGACAGAAAGATTGAGCGAACAAAAAAAGCACTGAAAGGCGATAAAACACTTGCAGGTGAGCTTGCACTTTACGAGCGTGTAAAAGAGGCTTTGGAGGCAGGAAAACTTGCAAAATCACTTGACTATACAGACGAAGAACTGGAGCTTATGAAAGAGGTATTCCTCATTACAATGAAGCCGGTTATATATGCAGCTAACGTTGCGGAGGATGATTTTGCAAACGGTATTGAGAACAATCAGTTACTTGCCCGTGTCAAGGAATATGCAAAGGGTGAAAACTCAGAGGTGATGCCGGTTTCTGCAAGAATTGAGGAAGAAATATCACAGCTTGAAGCAGATGAGCGTGGAATGTTCTTGGAAGAGCTTGGCATGACAGAGTCAGGTCTTGACCGTCTTATAAAGGCGAGCTATTCGTTGCTTGGTTTAATAAGCTACTTAACAGCAGGTGAGCCGGAAGTCCGTGCATGGACAATAAAAGACGGTACAAAAGCACCGCAGGCAGCAGGTAAAATCCATTCGGATTTCGAACGTGGATTTATACGTGCCGAGGTTGTACATTACAATGACCTTATGGAGTGCGGCACAATGGCAGCGGCAAAGGAAAAAGGTCTTGTGAGAAGTGAAGGTAAAGAGTATGTAATGAAGGACGGAGACATTGTTCTGTTCCGTTTTAATGTATAATGGGAAACGATAATATTCATAAAAACCACCGTCAGCGTATGCGTGCAAAGTTTAACGAAACGGGTTTTAACGGATGGTCAGATTATGAGATATTGGAATATATGCTCTATAATGTGTACCGTCAGGGAGATACTAACCCGGTAGCACATGAGATATTGCGCTACAGTGGCGGCAGTATAGTGAACGTGATGCGTAATGCCCGTGATTTTACAATGGCAGAAAACGTGAAGAACGTAGGTGAATCAGCAGTTCTGTTCCTGCGTAGCCTTAAGGAGTTTATTGACTATTACAGACGCGAGGAGCTTGAATACGAACCTCGCAGACTGGATGTAGAAAATCTGGCAAACATTATAAATATAATCGGGTTCGAACTTGACCGTGAAGATATCCTTATGATATGTATGGACAGATTTATGAATGTAAAAAGTATAACAAATATAACCGAACAGAGCGGACCGAGATACGCTTATACAAGCACAGAGAAAATATTCAGAACCGCAACTATGAGCGGAGCCAAATATGTGATGCTTGTGCATAATCATCCTGACGGAAAAAAGGAAATTTCTCATGACGATATAGAAATGACACTGCATGTAGATAATATGCTCAGCGCAATGGATATTATGCTGGTTGACCATATGGTTATATGCGGTAAGGATGTTTTAAGTGTAAAATCACGTGTTGTAAAAGAAGAAATGCAAAAAGCACAGGAAAATCTGCCGGAGGATATGTACTATGAATTTGAAAGATTTTTTTAACAATCTGAGTACGGTTTTTGCTCAGATATCTGTGTCAAAAGTAATAGGTGCAGTGGTGCTTTTCGTTGTGCTTATAGTGATAAGTAAATGTCTTGCACGCATTATGGGTAAAATTCTTGCCGGAACCAAGCTCGGTGCGGGCTTTGCCGGATTTATAACCACTATTGCAAAATACGCAATGTATTTTGTGTCAATACTAATTGTATGTGACTTTCTGGGACTGCCCGTAACATCACTTCTGGCAGTGTTCAGCTTGTTCGGACTGGCAATTTCGTTGTCCGTACAGGGGTTATTGAGTAATCTTATGAGTGGGTTTACTGTTCATACCCTGAAACCGTTTTCAGTAGGTGATTTTATTGAAACGGATGTTTCGGGAACGGTTAAAAACATAGGTCTGTTCTATACAGAGCTTACAACCCCGGATAACAAAAAAGTGTTCATCCCTAACGAGAAGGTGATGGCGGACAAGCTGATTAACTATAGCAGTGAGCCGACAAGACGTATAGACCTTGTTTTCAATGCAGGATATGAGCATGATGCACAAATTGTAAAAAATGCACTGAAAGAGGCTGTTGAAAGTGTTGATTTGATACTTAAAGACCCCGATCCGGTGATAGGTGTTTCAGAGTATGCCGATAGTGCGATAAAATATACAGTAATGGTTTGGGTAGAAACTGCAAACTACTTCCCTGCAAAATTTGCGCTTATGGAAGCAGTTTCGCAGAGCTATAACAAAAACGGAATAAAAATGGCATATAACCGTCTTGAAGTAAAGATGGTTAACGGAGAAAGAAAAGACATAGACTAACAACAAAGGAGGAATTTAAAATGTTGGATAAAGAAATGCTTGAGGCTTTTGACCTCGATGAGAATGCAAACGAAACAGAGATTCACACTGACTTTGACGAAACAATAGGAAATGTTAAAATTTCAGTTGACGTGGTTGCTAAGATAGCAAGTATTGCAGCAACGGAGATTGAGGGAGTTTCGGCTATGTATAAGTCTTTTGTAGGCGGAGTAGCGCAAAAGCTTGGCAAAAAGAACTCTGCTCAGGGTGTAAAGGTTGAAATAACCGAAGACCTGACCAATATAGATATGTATCTTGTTGTTGACTACGGCGTGAAAATACCGGAGCTTGCGTGGAATGTTCAGGAAAAGGTAAAGGAAAACGTAGAGTCTATGACAGGGTTGAATGTTGCCGCTGTAAATATTCATATTGAAGGAATCAATTTCGAAACAGATATTTTAAAAATTGAGGAATAAAGCTAAAAAAATGTAAAAAAGCTCTTGACAAACGCTTGAAAATATGGTAATATATCAGTTGTGTTTGACAAGAGCACATGCGCTCGTAGCTCAGCTGGATAGAGTGACTGGCTACGAACCAGTAGGTCAGGGGTTCGAGTCCCTTCGGGCGCACCAAACAAAAATACCACCCAAGCGGGTGGTATTTTTGTTTGGAATTCTAAATAGAGGGACTCGAAC
>JAFODX010000179.1 GCA_017380475.1 Clostridia bacterium | reverse complement strand
GCTGTTATAACGAGAATTATAACTCCAAGCAATACAATTGTACCGCCCGGTCGCAGGTCGAGATAAAACGAAATAAAAAGTCCTGCAAGCGTTATAAATTCTGAGAATACAATAGACAAGGTGAGTGTCTGTTTATAGCTTTTTGAAACGAGCATAGCGTTTGCGACGGGGATTACCAGAAGCGATGAAATCATAAGTGCACCGACAATTCTTGAAGCCACAGAAACGACTATAGCTGTTAATAGCATAACTATAAAGTTTACAAGTCTTACGGGGATTCCGCTAAGTAGTGCGGCTTCCTCATCGAAGGTTATTGCAAAATTCTCTTTATACAAGAGAAAGGTCACAATCAGGACTATGGCACAAAGTATAAGTGAGAGCCACAGTTCAAAATCTGATATTGCAACAATTGAGCCGAACATAAAACTGCTGATGTTTGCCGAGCCGTTTTTGATAAATGCCGAGAGCACGGCAGTAAGTCCGATTCCGGCAGACATTACTATCACCGTTGCGATTTCGTGGTATGTACCGAATGCTTTGCGTAGCTTTTCAACGCTTAATACTGCAACAACAGAAAATACCACTGCGCCTATTATAGGGTTAATGCCAAATATAAGACCGAATGCGATTCCGCCAAGTGCAGAGTGCGATGTTGCGTCACCGATGGCGGAGAACCGTTTTAAAACAATCGGAAGACCGATACACGGTGCACAAAGTGCAATCATAAACGCAACCGCAAACGCTTTTAACATAAACGGGTATGTGAATATATCAATCATGCTTGTGTAACCTCTTTCCTGCAAGTATATCTGAAATTCTTTCAAGCGACAAATCCGACATCGTAACAAATTCCTCGTATCCGTGTTCACAGAATATCAGGAGCTTGTTTGATACCTCTAAAAGTGAGGGCGTATCGTGATTTGTCATTATGATTGTCATTCCGTTTTTGTTGAGCTTTTTCATTATGTCCATAATATCGTGGACGGACTTTGAATCAATACCAACTGTAGGTTCGTCCATAAGCAAAAGTTCAGGCTCACGCACGAGTGCACGGGCAATAAAAACACGCTGTTGCTCACCGCCTGAAAGTGTGCCGATAAGCTTGTCTTTGTGATGTGTCATTCCTACAAGTTCAAGTGCCGAAAATACTTTTTCATCGTCTTTTTTTGTGAATGGCTTAAAAAGTCCCTTTTCAGAGAAAAGGTTAGCACGTACAACCTCTTTAACAGTAGCAGGGAAGTCGGATGTAAATGAATTAGCTTTCTGTGCCACATATCCGATTTTTTTTCGTGCTTTTGCAAAATCTGTGCCAAACAGACTTATTTTACCGCTGTCGGGTGAGAGCAGACCTAAAATAAGCTTAATAAGCGTTGATTTTCCGGCGCCGTTTGCACCGATGATACCGAGAAAATCGCCTTTATACAGCTTAAAATTAACGTCCTTTAAAATTGCTGTGTCGGTATATTCAAATGTCAGATTTTCTACATTTATAACTTCGTTATTCATTGGAGTCCTTTCAATTAAGTGCCTGAGTGAGTGCGGCTATATTTTCATACATAACATTGAAATAATCTTTGTTTTCAGAACTGCCCTCAAACGGGTCAAGTACAAGTATTTCACATCCTGTATCCTTTGCTATCGCTTTCATAATATCACTTGTGCCAAGTGGCTCGGTGAATATATATTTTATGTTGTTGTCTTTTATATAGTTTTCTATTTCTGCCATTCTCTGCGGTGTGGGGTCACCTGAATTGTCAGTGCCGTTAACGGCATACGGTGAAACGTCGATTACATCGCAAAGATGTGAATACGCATAGTGCGAAACAACAATTGAATGTGAACTGAACATATTTTTCGCAGTTTCAAGGTCCTGTTTCAGACGTTCAATTTTTTCTTTGCATTCTTTCAGATTCTTTTCATAATAATCCTTGTTGGCAGGGTCCTTTGACTTATACGCTTCTGCAATAGCCCTCAGCTGGGTATAAGCGTTATCGGGATTGAGCCATACGTGGGGGTCACCTGCAGTGAACTTATTGAGTTTGATTTTGTCAGTGGCTTTCACTATTGCAACATCGCCGTTGAGTGAAGCAGTAACAGAATCAGTCCAGTGCTCCATTCCCATACCGTTGTAAATGAACACGTCAGACTGTGACAGCTTTGCAATATCCTGAGCTGTAGGCTCAAAATCGTGCGGTTCCTGACCTGAGGGGCAGAGCAGATATACATCTGCCTTATCTCCGCCTATCTGCTTTGCGAAATCATACATTGCATAGAATGATGTATAAACCTGCAATTTATCGCTGTCAGTCGTGACACTTTTGCAGGATGCAAAAATTAAAGTCTGTATAATTGCAAGTATAATAATTGATAGTTTTTTCATATTATTTCCCTACTTTGCGTCATACCAGCTATTACCTGATTCCATATCTGCGATTAACGGTACATCAAGCTTTACTGCGTTTTCCATTTCCGTTTTAAGGATTGCTTTTACCTTATCAACTTCGTCATGCGGTGTTTCAACAATAAGCTCATCGTGTACCTGCAGAATGATTTTTGCCTGCAGGTTTTCAGCTTTGAGTCTGTTATAAACACGCACCATAGCACATTTCATAATATCTGCCGCACTGCCCTGAACGGGTGTGTTCATAGCGGCACGCTCACCGAATGCACGAACCATAGCCTGCTGTGAGGATAGCTCGGGGATATACCGAACTCTGTTCATAAGAGTTTTTACATATCCGTGAAGATGTGCAAACTTCTTGAGGAAATCAAGATAATCACGAACACTTGAATACTTATTGAAGTATTCGTTCATATAATTTTTTGCGTCCTTGAATGATATTCCGAGGTCCTGAGATAATGTATATTCACTCATTCCGTAAACGATGCCGAAATTGATAGCCTTTGCACTGTTACGTTGATCCTTTGTAAGCTCATTAATCGGTATATTAAGGATTTTTGATGCAGTAACTGCATGGATATCCTCGCCGTTTGTAAAAGCTTCTGTCATAACGGGGTCTTTTGCAAGATGTGCAAGAACCCGTAGTTCTATCTGTGAATAGTCAGCATCAATAAGAACACAGCCGTCTTTTGCAGTGAACATCTTTCGGAGCTCTCTGCCCAGCTCTGTTCTTGTCGGGATATTCTGCATATTAGGCTCTGATGAGCTTAAACGACCGGTAACCGTACCTGTCTGATGGAATACTGAATGGATACGTCCCGTTTTTTTGTTAATGAGAGTTGAAAGTCCGTCACAGTATGTGCTCTTGAGCTTCTGATACGTTCTGTATTCAAGCACAATACGTACTATTTCGTTATCGGGTGCAAGCTTTTCTAAAACATCTGCCTTTGTGGAATAGCCTGTTTTTGTTTTCTTTCCACCCTTAAGCCCAAGCTTCCCGAAAAGTATTTCACCAAGCTGTTTGGGTGAGTTTATATTAAATTTTTCGCCTGCGAGTGAGTATATTTCCTTTTCAAAACTCTCAATATTATCCTGCAGGAAGTTACCGAATCTTGCAAGCTCGTCCGCATCTACCTTAAAGCCCTCAATCTGCATATCCGCAAGTACGTTTATGAGAGGCAGTTCAATATCATAAAAGAGTGTGTGCTGGTCATTTTCCTCAATCTTTTCAGCCATAACCTCCGACAATGCATATATGATATGAGCATACTTTGCATCTGTGTCAAGCGGTGTATCGTCCAAAAGCGACATTTGTGCAACTTCAGAATTGTCGAGATATACACCGAGATATTCAGCAGCGGCAGATTCAAGGTCCGTGTTTTTTGACGGATTTATGAGATAAGCGCCGAGCTTTGTATCAAAAGTAATGCCGTTTATTTCCGTAATACCGTTAAGGTCAACGATAGCAGGCTTGATGTTATAAACATATTTTTCGGTATTGGCATCTGACAAAATGGGGGAGAGCATCTCAAGAAGAGTGTTGTCCGCGATTGCAGGCGATGCACAGTATGCGTTCCTGCCATCAGAAAAAGCAATGGCAGTGAGTGTACCGTTACTTGTTTTTATATACATAGCCAGTTTTTTGCCGAGCAGTGATACGAGCTTAGCAAACTCTGTGCGTGATGATACACACTCGGATTTTCTGTCGTCAAAGAAGTTGCTGTTGAGTGCAACAGATGTATTCTCTGTCGGGGTAATACCGAACTTTTTGATTGTGCTTTTCAGACCCAACTGCATAAGCAGGGTATATAAATCGGGTGAATATGTCGATGCATCATCAGAAAAAATTGTGTTTTCAAGGTCAACGTCAACCGGGACAAATTTATCTATTGTGGCGAGTGTTTTGCTTAAAAATGCAGTTTCTTTTTCTGTGATAAGGCTGTTCCTGATTTTTTCGGAAACATTTGCCTCATCAATGTTTTCGTACATATTTTCAATTGTTCCGAACTGAGAAATGAGCTTTGATGCAGTTTTTTCACCGAGACCTTTAACACCGGGGATGTTATCTGACGTATCACCCATAAGTGCTTTCATATCAATAAACTCTTCAGGTTTTACGCCGTATTTTTCAATAACTGCGTTCGCATCAAAAAGCTCTGTTACGCTTTGTCCCGACTTTGTTGATGCTAAAACCACCGTAGTTCCGCCACCTGCAAGCTGCAGATCGTCACGGTCGCCTGTTGCGATAAAGCACTGCATTGACTTTTCTTCGCACATACGTGAAACTGTTCCTATTATATCATCTGCCTCATAACCCTCAAGCTGAAGAATAGGAATGTTCATTTGTGAGAGAATATCTTTTGTAATGGGCATCTGCACCGCAAGTTCGTCCGGCATACCGTGACGGTTTGCCTTGTACTCCGAATAAATTTTATGTCTGAAAGTCGGTGCTTTAAGGTCAAATGCCGCAAGGATACAATCCGGCTTGTGCTCCGTGATAAGCTTCATAAGAATATTCAAAAAACCGTAAATCGCATTTGTAGGAGTACCGTCAGGTGCATTAAGCGTGCGGATTCCGTAAAATGCACGGTTTATAATACTGTTCGCATCGAGAATAAGGATTTTTTTCATGCCAATAAATTCCTTTCCGAAAAATAAATCACCTATTATATTTTATCTCACATTTAAAGCGTTGTCAAGTATTTCCTTGTTTAAACCGGACTTTTATGTGTTCATAATTTGTTCATAAAAAATATTTTATATATTTACAATGTTGTCATACGCAGGTAATAAGTATGTGTTATCATAAAAACAGAAAATAACAGGAGGGGATAAATATGAAACATTATCCATACAGCGATTCAACCGATGTAATAATATACACCGAGCCGGAGAAAAAGAAGAAAAAAGGTGCACCGACATGGCTTGTGGCAATATGTTCTGCCGCAATGGCAAGTGTTTTTACCGCAGGAATTATGATGGGTGCAATGACTCTTATGACCAGAGCTAACAGACCGTTCGAAGAAAGAACAAACGGTGTAGTGTATTCTACAAGGGAAGAAGATAAAGATAACGCTGCGGCAGAAACCCTTGCAAAGAAAAAAGAGGGAGATGTATTGACTGTTCCGGAAATAGCAACAAAAGTGGGCCCGTCTGTAGTCGGCGTAATAAACAAAACAGAGATGCAGATACAACCGTTCTGGAACCCGTTCAGCGGACAGTATTACTATAGTCAGGACCCGTCACAGGACGGTGAGTTGATTGAACAGGGTTCAGGTTCGGGTATAATAATAACCACCGACGGTTATATTGTTACAAACCAACACGTTATAGACGGTGCTACGGAGGTTGAGATTGTTCTTAATACAGGAAAATCGTATACTGCTCAGATAATAGGCGAAGATGCAAAGACTGACCTTGCAGTTCTCAAAATCACTCCTGATAAGAATGAAAAACTTACTGCAGCAGTGCTGGGTAATTCTACAACTGTTGAAGTAGGTGAGTTGGCGGTTGCAATCGGAAACCCGATGGGAATGGAGTTTTCTGGTTCTGTAACAGCAGGAATTGTAAGTGCTGTTAACCGTACAATGTCAATCGAAAACAGAACGTATAACCTTATCCAGACGGATGCGGCAATAAATAGCGGTAACTCAGGCGGTGCACTTATAAATAAGTATGGTGAAGTAATCGGAATAAATTCAGTTAAGCTTTCAACAACAGGTGTTGAGGGTATGGGCTTTGCTATAGCAATTTCTGAAGCAAAACCGATAATTGATGACCTGATGAATTCAGGCTACGTAACAGGCAGACCGTACGTAGGTATTGGTATAACCGAAACAAGATACGGACTCTTCATCAGCAGTATCCAGAAGGGAAGCGGAGCAGAGAAAGCCGGACTTAAGGTAGATGATATGATATTGGAGGTTGACGGACAGGAAGTGTCTTCAACATCTGAAATTAACGAAATACGTGATAAGAAAAAACCGGGTGACAAGCTGACATTCAAAATATTGCGTGAGCGTGATACAATGGAAGTAGCAGTAGAACTCACCGAAGAAAATAACTAAGCATTACAGTTTTAATTGGAGAATTGCATTTATGCAATTCTGAATACCATCCTTTTTTCATACGCTTCCGTACCCCCATACGGAAGCATCCCCAAAAAGCGAAGCACGCCTTATCCCCGGCGTGCTTTGCTTTTATATTTAAAACGGGAACAATTTATCAATATTGTCCTTTGTAAGCTTTGAACCGTATTCGGAAACCTGGAAAGCTTCGGCAAAAAGAGTCTGTTTAGCAACTTTTTTTCCGTAACGCTTTGCAATTGTTTTACGGTAACGAACCGCATCAGCAGCTTCACGGTATTCACTGTGATTGTGGTCTGTCGGGACATTAAGATCCTTTAATTTCATCGGTTTACCGTTTCTGGGAACACGGGGACATCTGAGCCACTCAAAACGTTCCTCTGCATCTTTTGGAACTCTGTCAAGTTTACCAATTGTAAACGGCAGCCATTCATATACCTGAGATACGTGACAGTTCATCATCTCAAATTTCTTGTCTGTAACATCGTCTGTCGGAATAACTATATCGGGCTTGAATGGCGGAATTGTAAATCTGTCGCTTGTAAACATTATTACCGGATTTTTCTTCATTGCCGGAGTTTCCGGGCAGAAATTCGGTACAATCAGAAGATATGCAGCGTCCTGAACGAGCATAGCAGTGTTTCTGTGGTCTGCATGGTAGTCGTTTGTGCGGTGTGTGAAAATTATATCGGGATTAAATTCACGGATATAATTAACCATACGCATACGGTTTTCAAGTGTTGCAACTACGCAACAGTCGGGGATATCCCATACGTCGTATTCTATACCTGTAATTCTTGCAACTTCTTCTGTTTCCTTTTTTCGGCGTGCTGCGGTTTCTTCACGTGTCATTTCGTGATGACCTGCACCGCCGTCACATACGGACAAAAATCTTACACGGTGTCCTTTTTCCAGATACTTAAGTGCAATACCTCCGCATTTGAAATCATTATCGTCGGGGTGTGCGCCTATTACCAGTACTCTTAACTGTTCCATTTTTAAATTCTCCTTTAACAGTGCATTTTGTTAATAGAATTATAACATTGGTAATATGGAAAGTCAATGGAAAAAATGCCACTCTTTTTTTAAATCCGTGAAAAAAATAACGGCACTGCTCATATTCAGCAGTGCCGTATTTGTGTTAGTTTTTAATAACTGTATTTCTTTTGATTTTCTTTGTTGTTGTCTTCTCGAATTCTGTATCACGGAACTTGATGTTCTTGATTGCTTTATAGTTCGGAAGTGTTTTGTTTAATTCACGGATAGCCGTATCGACAGCCTCGTTGTTTTCTGTATAAACTTCAGCAGTCATAACATCGTTTTCGCTGTAAACAACAACCTCAATAACCTCTGGGATTCTCATGATCATTTCCTCGATTTCTTCGGGGTAAATGTTCTTACCGTTATTAAGAATAATAAGGTTCTTCTTTCTGCCTGAGATATAGAGGTAATTATCATTGTCAAGATGACCAAGGTCGCCTGTTTTGAACCACTCGCCGTCAAATGCTTCGTTTGTAGCTTCTTCGTTTTTGTAATAACCGAGCATTACGCCTTTACCCTTGACGCAGATTTCGCCGTTTCCGTTTTCGTCCTTGTCTATGATTTTAACTTCTGTTTCAGGTAATACCAATCCGACACTGCCATTTCTGGGGTTGTCAAGCGGGTTAACTGCAACGATTGGTGAACACTCTGTGATGCCGTAACCGTTAATAAGTGTAACGCCGATAGCATCAAAGAATTTAACATATACCGGGTCAAGCGGTGCACCGCCGCTTACAAGCAATGTAAGCTTTCCGCCAAAACTGTCGATAACAGATTTGAACAGCTTTTTACGAAGATCAATTCCGATTTTCCGGAGTGCGTTACTTGTTTTTATGAGTGCTTTAAAAGTCTTTGTAAGTTTTTTGTCTGCAATGGTCTTCCAGACTTTTTTATAAATAGCTTCGATAAACATCGGAACAACATACACACTCTGCGGTTTATAGATTGAAAGTTCGGGCAGGAATGTACGCAGGCTTGTGTTTATGGCTATGGGATAACCGAAAATCATAACCGCAACAACGCTTGCTGTAAATCCGAATGTGTGATGAATGGGGAGAACAAGCATAGTTGTTCCTGTTATATTCTCATAATCCATTACGATGCAGGCATTGCGTATGATATTACGCTGTGAGAGCATAACACCCTTGGGTTTGCCTGTAGTACCTGAAGTATAGATAAGTGTTGACATTGCATCGTCATCAATTTCTGCTTTGAGGTACTTATCTTCACCCTTTTCAAGAAGTGCATTACCCTCTGAAATCAGGTTCTCAAGCTCTTTTACATTTATAGCCTTAACTCCGGTAGCCTCAACTATTTCATCGAGCATCTTGTTGTAAGTATCTGTGTGTACAAAGACTTTTGCACCACTGTCTGTTAATACATTTATAATAGCATCAACTGTAAGGTCACGGTCAACCGGAACAACAACGTTGCCGCCGATAACGGTTGCAAAATACGTCAGAATCCAATAGTAACTGTTCTCACCGATAACAGCAACCCTGGCATTTTCAAAACCGTTGCAATGTAAATATGTTCCCAATGCATTTATATCAGAACGGAATTGTGAATATGTTTTTGTAATTTCGTTGCCGTTTTCAAGCCATTTGATACATATGCCGTCAGGATCACGCTGTGAAATGAAATCAGCGTGCTCTCTGAAGTTGTTCAAACGATATTTAACAGGATATTCTTTTTTCATATTCATATACTCCTTTATTTTGAAATTATCTCTTTCCATTTAGCATAAGCTTCGTCCCATGCCTCGGTGTTCTCAGGCTTATATTCGGTTATGTCAAAGCTGTTGCGTACAATCTGTCTGCCCTCTTTAAGGTCTTTTATTGCACCCATTGCGATACCCTGTACAACTATATTACCAATACTTGTAGCCTCGACCGGACCTGTAGATACAGTGCGGTTGGTAGCATTAGCTGTAAACTGACAAATCATCTTGTCCTTGATACCGCCGCCGACGATGTTAATTACATTGTACTTCTTGCCGGTAACGTCCTCCATACCCTCAACAGTACTGCGGTATCTGAAAGCAAGGCTTTCTGCGATTGTACGGATAATTGCGCCTGTTGTTTCCGGCACTTTCTGACCTGTCTTTTCGCAGTATTCACGGATACGTCTGGGCATATTACCGGGTGTCTGGAATGCAGGATAGTCAGGGTCAATAAGGCTTGCAAAAGGCTCTGCCTCACGTGCCTCACGTTCAAGCTCGTCAAATGAGAGGAGAGTACCCTCACGCTGCCACTGACGGCGACATTCCTGGATGAGCCATAATCCCATAATGTTCTTTAAGAATCTTATTGTCTTGTTAACTCCGCCTTCGTTTGTGAAGTTGTATTTCATAGCATCTTCTGATACGTTAGGAGCGTCAAGTTCAACACCCATAAGTGACCACGTACCTGATGATATGTAAATGAAGTCCTTGTCATCGACAACCGGAACAGATGCAACTGCTGAACCTGTGTCGTGTGATGCAACAGCAACTACGGGTATTTCACCAACGCCAAGCTCTTCTGCAAGTTCAGGCTTGAGTGTGCCGACAATTTCGCCGGGATATATCATATCGGCAAACATATCGGTCTTTATGCCGAGCTTGTTAAGCAGATTGTATGCCCAGTCATATGTTCTTGAATCAAACATCTGTGATGTTGATGCGATTGTGTATTCTGTACGCTTTTTGCCTGTTAAGAAGAAGTTGAAAAGGTCAGGCATAAAGAGCATAGTTTTAGCTTCTTTCAATGCTGAGTCGTCCTCAAGCTTTGATGCGAGCAACTGATAGATTGTATTGAACCAGTTGAATGCAATACCTGTTTCGTTAAAGATTTCCTCTTTCGGCACAACTGCGAATGCCTTGTCGTACATACCGTCTGTTCTTGTGTCACGGTAGTGATAGGGGTTAGACAGGAGCTTATCATTTTTATCGAGAAGTCCGTAGTCAACACCCCAAGTGTCGATACCGATAGCATCAATATCACCGTCACCTGAATGTGCACAGTTTAAAATACCCTGTTTAATTTCAAAGAAAAGTCTTAATGCGTCCCAGTACAAACCGCCGTTAATTTCAACGGGATCGTTTGAAAAACGATGCTTTTCCTCGAGTTCAATTTTCTTGCCGTCAAATTTTGCGAGCATTGCACGTCCGGAAGATGCTCCGAAGTCAAATGCCAGAAACTTATATACTTTTGACATAGTATTTTCTCCTTTAATTTCAGATTGGTTAAATTAACCTGTAGATACGACTATTATACTATAAATTTCCCCGAAATGCAATAGGAAATCCAACCTTTTTATATTTCTGAAATAATTTTTGCAATTGCCGACTCTGTATTTGATACAGTTACATAATCCGCCGCTTTCAGAACAGGCTCAATGGCATTTGACACGGCATAACCTTTGTCAGCAACTTCAATCATAGAAATATCGTTTTCATAGTCCCCTACACATATG
>JAFODX010000178.1 GCA_017380475.1 Clostridia bacterium | reverse complement strand
ATATCGGTGATCTCAGTTACTTTTTTATCTTTTGCCATTATTTTCATCCTCTCGGTTTTTCCATTTTTCATACTCTATATTATAGCACCGATGTCAAGAGTCTGCATAGGATGGAGAAAGTTTTTTTCAAAGAATATTCGGAGGTGCCTATGACCGAGATCAAACTATACTTAGAACCAGCAGTCATCCGGTTCTACAGCCGGATCGCGGCATCTGTCGGTTTACCCCTGGAACAGGTACTTTCCGACGCGCTTTTCAAGCTTGCGGGAGAGCTGAGTCTGGAAGCACTGAAGCAAACAGAATAATTTCTTGTTAACACAACAAAAACCGGTGACGGTGTATATGTGCACGAGTCAGAGCCGGTATCGGGTGTTATAGCTCCGGGTAAGGCAGAACTTAAGGTTTGCACAAAGAACAGAATGGCTATAAGCCGTAACCACAGTGCAACTCATTTGTTGCATAAGGCATTGAAAGAAATACTCGGCACACACGTTGCACAGGCAGGTTCAATGGTGAGCAACACTCATTTAAGATTTGACTTCTCACACTTTGAGGCTATGACAACAGAACAGATTAAAGAAGCTGAGAAGAAAGTCAATGATGCAATCCTTGCTTGCATGCCGATAGTGGTTAAGGAGCTTCCGATTGATGAGGCTAAAAAGCTTGGTGCAACTGCACAGTTTGGCGAAAAGTACGGCGATGTTGTACGAGTTGTATCAATGGGCGACTACAGTGTTGAATTCTGTGGCGGTACACATCTTAAGAACACATCAGAGTGCGGTCTCTTTAAGATTACATCAGAAACAGGTGTTGCAGCGGGCGTAAGAAGAATTGAAGCTGTAACAGGTGAGGGTGTATTAAATCTTATAAACACATATGAGGGTATCCTTGCAGATACAGCGCAGAACCTTAAGACTAACCGTATAATGGAACTTGCCCAGAAGGCTGAATCAGTTATGGGCGAGTACCGTGAGCTTGAAAAGAAGATTTCAGAGCTTGGCGAGAAAATGGCTGCTATGCGTACAAAGTCAATGCTTGCAGGAATTAAGCATATCGGTGATACTGCGTTGCTTACAGCTCATGTTGACGGTGTTGATGTTAATGAACTCAAGACAATGGCTGATACTGCAAAAGCACAGATGACAAACGGTGTGGTTGTTCTTTCAACCAATACTGACGGAAAGATAACATTCGTTGCGATGGCAACTCCTGATGCTGTAAAATCAGGCGTTCACTGTGGTAACATCATAAAAGAAATTACTGCAATCTGCGGTGGCCGTGGTGGCGGTAAGCCTGATATGGCACAGGGCGGCGGTACTGATGCAATGAAGATTGATGATGCACTGGCAAAGGTGGATGAAATCGTAACAGCGCAGACTAATGCCTGACACCTGTTCTGTGTATCTTGTATGCTTTTACAGCTAAAGAAAGGGTATAGAAAATGAACGATTGTTTATTCTGTAAAATAATAAGCGGTGAAATACCGTCGAAAAAGGTTTTTGAGAACGATAAAGTATATGCTTTTCATGACATAGCTCCGCAGGCACCTGTGCATGTGGTTATCGTTCCGAAAACTCATATTGAGTCTGCAAATGAAATAACTGCAGAGAACAGCTCGTGTGTTGCTGATATTTATGAGGCAATACCTGAAATTGCAAAAATTCTCGGCGTTTCGGAAACGGGTTACCGTATAGTCAATAACTGCGGTAAGGATGCAGGGCAGACTGTGTTCCATATACATTTCCATCTCATGGGTGGCGATGCAGGCGGTAAAATGTACTAATAATCTTTGAGAGGATTCTGGAATATGAAAAAATGGCATATTATATTGCTGTCATCAATCCTGGTTGTGGCAGCTTTGGGCGTTTGCGGTGTTTTGGTTTATAAATACTACCTGACCCCGAAATATATCAAACCGATTGTAGAAGAGATTGGTACTGTTATAAGGCAGGAAGAAGTTCTTGATCAGCTTTATGAAGAGGCTGTTGTTCTGCATGATGAGGGAGCTATAGAAGATGTAACATACTCCAACTTCGTCCGTGCATATAACAAGTTCAAAAGGAACGATGTTGAGTATGCGAATGAGGTGTTGGAATCTCATGAGAGCGAAGATACTCTCGATACCCGTAAAAATGCACGCAGTACGAAATATGCTTCGTATAAGGTCGGGGTTGAAACTATACAGATTAATGACACCGAAGAAAACGGAAAAGCAGATGTGCATTACAGTGATGAACGTACATCTGACAGAATCAAGGCTGCGGATGTAGTGGAGGCAGAACGGATTATCGAAGAGGCTGAGGTTGCACCCACAGAAACGCCGGATGTCGTTAAATCGGCATATGAAAAACTTCGTGTCAATATGACAAGTGAAGAATTTTCGACGTTTACAAGCATTATGAAAAAGCTTGACGTATCAGAATTGAAAAAATATATTTCTGATAAGGAAGGATTGAAAGCATATTTGCATGAAAAACTTACAGATGAAGAATATTCATCTGCTGTTAATCTGGGCTATAAGTATATATATATTTTTATTGACAAATAATTTGCTAGTGCAATATTGTTAAATTTATAGCAATACAGGTGCAGTTTTGTAGTCAGTTTTGATATGTAAAATATGCACAAAAAAATGGTCTATAATTAGTCTAAAATTTACCTTGTCAAGATTACACAAAAAAATCATTTCAAATTTGGTTAATATAGGACTAACAATTTGCAAAAAAATATGTTATCATATATACGAATAGCTTGATTTATAGTTTTTATAAATCCGGTTCAGTAAAAAAATTATTTTATATAAAGAGAGGTTTTATTAAGATGGCAGATTTACAGTTAAAGAACATCTACAAAAGATACTCAGGAAATGTAACAGCAGTCAGCGATTTCTGTATCGACATTGAGGATAAGGAATTTATCATCCTTGTTGGTCCGTCAGGCTGTGGTAAGTCAACTACACTTCGTATGATTGCAGGTCTTGAGGAAATTTCAGAAGGTGAACTTTACATAGGCGGCAAGTTGATGAATGACGTTGCTCCGAAGGACAGAGATATTGCAATGGTTTTCCAGAGCTATGCTTTGTATCCGCATATGACAGTTTTTGATAACATGGCGTTTGCTTTGAAACTCCGTAAGACTCCGAAAGCTGAAATCAAGAAGAGAGTTACAGAGGCTGCAAAGATTCTTGATATTGAGCACTTGCTTGACAGAAAGCCGAAGGCTCTTTCAGGCGGTCAGAGACAGAGAGTTGCTATGGGTCGTGCGATTGTACGTTCACCGAAGGTATTCCTTATGGACGAACCGCTTTCAAACCTTGATGCTAAGCTCCGTGTTGCCATGAGAACAGAAATCAAAAAGCTTCATAATAAGCTTAAGACAACATTTATCTATGTTACTCATGACCAGACAGAGGCTATGACAATGGGTACAAGAATCGTTGTTATGAAGGACGGCGTTGTTCAGCAGATTGATTCACCGAATAACCTTTATAACACTCCTTGCAACCAGTTCGTTGCAGGCTTTATCGGTTCACCGCAGATGAACTTTGTTGATGTAACAATCGAGAAAGACGGAGACAGCGTATGTGCAGTATTCGGCGATAACAAGATTGCTATACCGGAAGGTAAGGCTGGTGCTCTTGAAGAGTACGTTGGCAAGGAAGTTGTTATGGGTATCAGACCGGAAGACATTCATGATGATGAAGCATTCCTTTCTACATATCCGAATGCAACTGTTGAGGCATATGTTGACGTAACTGAAATGATGGGTGCAGAGACATATCTCTATCTCCAGATTGCAGGCAGCACATTCACTGCAAGAGTTAATGCTCGTTCAACATCAAAGGCTGAAGATACTGTTAAGGTTGGTTTTGACGTAAACAGACTCCACTTCTTTGATAAGGATACAGAGCTTGCTATCAGATAATAATGATATTTTAAAGCGTGCAGAGAAATCTGCACGCTTTTTAGATGCTGGTTTTTAAATCGTCTCCGAATACACGTAGTTCTTCGACGCTTTTCGCACCGGTGTATTTGTCGAGCAGTTGTTGCTGGATATTTGCCGGTAGAGTGTCAAAGTATGATTGTGCTTTCGGGTCTGAATTTAATAAATCAATAGTCGAATTGAATTCCATACTGCTTACCTCCAGAAAAGTGCGTTTGTTGCGACACTGTTATTTTGCGCTCGTAAACGGTTTTTTATTCATTCCGAACGAATATAGAATAAAATGTTCACATATACGAAGAAAAGATGTATAAATTTGGCTAATTTAACATAAGAAAATTTAAAAAAAGACTTGCAAAATGGTTTTTTCTGTGGTATACTATTCAGTGGTGCGCGGGAATTTAACTCGCAGTAATTAAATAAGGAGGTAATGCTATGCAGCAGGATATCCATCCCGACTACAAGAAGACTACTATAACTTGTGCATGCGGTAACGTTATTGAGACAGGCTCAACTGTTGAGAACATCACAGTCGAAATTTGCTCAGCATGTCATCCGTTCTTCACAGGTAAGCAGAAGCTTGTAGATACAGGCGGTAGAGTTGAAAAGTTCAACAAGCGTTTCAACAGAGAAGGCAAATAATTGTATATTTGTTATTAAAATTGAATTTGAATTCACAAGAGGAACCCGTTCTTAGATAAACGACTCACCAACGTGTTCTCAGAACAGGGCGATAGTTATTATTATAGGAGGTGACTTTGATGACAAAGGAACGTAAGCAGGAGATTATAAGAGAGTTCGCTACTCACGAGGGCGATACAGGTTCGCCGGAGGTACAGATTGCACTTCTTACAGAGAAGATCAATCACCTTAACAACGAGCATCTTAACATCCACAAAAAGGACCACCATTCAAGAAGAGGTCTTCTTATGATGGTAGGTCAGAGACGTAGACTTATGACATACCTTAAGGGTCAGGATATCGAAAGATACAGAGCCTTGGTTGCAAAGCTTGGTCTCAGAAAATAATATTGTTATCATTCAGGCAGACAGACTCGGTTCTGTTTGCCTGTTTTGGTATATCTTATCAAGGGAATATGTAACTTAGCAGATAAATAGAGAGCCTTTTATAAGACTTTGTATTTATGTGCTAAGCATATCCCGAAAAGTTTTTTATACAGAAAGGAAAAATGAGATATGTTTGAGAACTTCAGAACATTCGAAACAACATTTGCCGGTCGTCCGCTTGTAATCGAGACAGGCAAAATGGCACAGCTGACAAACGGTCACTGTGTAGTTCGTTACGGTGATACTGCTGTAATGACAAACGTGACAGCGTCACGTACACCGAGAGAGGGCGTTGATTTCTTCCCGCTTTCAGTTGATTACGAGGAGAAGCTTTACGCTGTAGGTAAAATTCCGGGTGGATATACAAAGCGTGAGGGTAAGCCGACAGAAGCGGCAATTCTTACAAGCCGTATGATTGACCGTCCGATAAGACCGCTTTTCCCGGACGATTTAAGAAATGATGTATGTGTTGTAAACACTGTACTTTCAAATGACCAGGACAATGACCCCGGTATATGTGCATTGATAGGTACGTCTGTAGCGCTTTCAATTTCGGACGTGCCCTGGAACGGACCTATTGCGGGCGTATGGCTCGGTCTTAAAGAGGACGGAACTTTCCTTATAAACCCGACAGTTGCAGAACGTGAAGAGTCAATTATGCACGTTACTGTTGCAGGTACAAAGGAAAAAATCGTTATGATTGAAGCCGGTGCAGACGAAGTAAAAGAAGAGGTTATGCTCGAAGGTCTTAAGTATGCGCACAGTGTAATCAAGGAAATGTGCGACTTCATCAACTCTGTTAAGGCTGAAATCGGTAAGCCGAAGATGGAATATGAGGCTCACGACATTAACCACGAGATATACGACAAAATCAAGGAAAATGAATATGCAAATATTCAGCACGCTCTTGATACAGATGACAAGAACATCCGTGACGAGAGAATCGGTGTTATCACTGACAGAATTCTTGAGACAATGAGCGAGGAGTATCCTGATCTTGCAGCACAGCTCGAAGAGATTATGTACAAGATGCAGAAGGAAATCGTTCGTGCATGGCTCTATGAGGGCAGACGTGTTGACGGCAGAGGTCTTGACGAAATCCGTCCGCTTGCATCAGAGGTTGATGTATTGCCCAGAGTTCACGGTTCAGGTATGTTCACAAGAGGTCAGACACAGGTTCTTACTATTGCTACTCTTGCACCGCTTTCAGAAGCACAGCGTCTTGACGGTCTCGGACTCGAAGAGACAAAGAGATATATGCATCAGTATAACTTCCCGTCATACTCGGTAGGTGAGACACGCCCGTCAAGAGGCCCCGGCAGACGTGAAATCGGTCACGGTGCATTGGCTGAAAAGTCACTTGTTCCGGTACTTCCGTCAGAGGAAGAGTTCCCGTATGCAATCCGTTGCGTATCAGAGGTTCTTTCATCAAACGGTTCAACTTCACAGGGTTCAGTTTGTGGTTCTACTCTTGCACTTATGGCTGCCGGTGTTCCGATTAAAGCTCCGGTTGCAGGTATTTCATGTGGTCTTATAACAACAGACGAAGGCTTTACAACAATGGTTGATATCCAGGGTCTTGAGGACTTCTACGGCGAGATGGACTTTAAGGTAGCTGGTACAAAGAAGGGTATCACATCAATTCAGGTTGATATAAAGAACGACGGTCTTCCGTATGAGGTTATAGAAGAAGCACTCAGAAAGACAAGAGATGCCCGTTATCACATCATTGATGATGTAATTCTGAAGGCTATACCTGAGGTAAGACCTGAACTTTCAGAGTATGCTCCGAAGGTTATGACAATAAAGATTGACCCTGAAAAGATAAGAGAAGTTATCGGTCAGGGCGGTAAGGTTATCCAGAAGATTGTTGCTGAAACAGGTGCTAAGATTGATATCGAAGAAGACGGTACAATCCACATCTTTGCAGAAACTCAGGAAAGCGGAAATGCCGCTAAGAAGGCAATCGAAGCAATAGTTGAAGAACCTGAGCTTGGCAGAATCTATAAGGGTGTTGTTAAGACTATAACAACATTCGGCGCATTCGTTGAAATTCTTCCCGGTAAGGACGGACTTTGCCACATCTCAAAGCTTGACAGAGAGAGAGTTGAAAAGGTAGAGGATGTCTGCAAGGAAGGCGACACTATGATCGTTAAGGTTATGGAAATCGACGAGAAGACAGGTAAGATTTCATTGTCAAGAAAGGATGCAATGCTGGAGATAGAGGATTGCTCAAACAACCAGTAAATAATAGGATGCGCTCCGTAAGGGGCGCATTTTTTATGCATTATGACTTTTTTGCCATCAAAAAGTTGAAAATTATAAAAGATAAAAAAATAAAAGGAACAAAAAATCCACACTTTTACCCAAAATGTCCGTAATTACTGAAAATACTTGACTTTTTCGGTAAAAATGGTATAATTTCAGTATAAACTCAACGTGTTAAATTTTATAAAGAAAGGAACGTGATAAAATGAAAAAAATCACAAGTCTTTTTATTGCACTTATGATGCTTGCAACACTTGTTGTGGTGCCTGTAAGTGTAAACGCATCAGGTTTTGACGGGATTCCGGCAACTGCGTTCGCCGGAGGTACAGGAACAGAAGCTGACCCGTATCTTATTTCAAGTGCGGCAGAGCTTAAGAGAATGTCTGATTTGTTTAACGGTACCAGCAAGGACTACAGAGAAAAATTCTTCAAGCTCACAGCTGATATTGATTACGGCAACTGTGAATGGGAGCCTATCGGTCATAAGGATGGTTATTCTCTTAAGGGTGGTTTTGACGGTGCCGGTCACGTTATCAGGAACATCAAAATCACAAAGCCGTATGCTGAGGTTGGTTTCTTCGGTTATATATACGGTGCTGAAGTGAAAGACCTTGGTATTGAGAATATCAATATTAAGTTTAAGACTTCAGGAACAAACAATGTGGGTGCATTTATAGGTTACAATCAGGCAGGAACAATCACTAACTGCTATGTAAAGAATGCCACAATCCATCAGACTGATACAAAAACAAAAGAGGCTTCATTCGGTGCGTTCGTTGGAATGGTAAGAAGTACCGCTCAAATTGAAAACTGTTATATTTATGATGCAAAAATAGCATCATCATATCAGACTGCAATGGGTGGATTTGTTGGTTCATTGTACGATACTACTGCGGTTAAAATAAACAATTGTTTTGCAGCAGAGGTTACACCGATAGAAAATCCGGCTCAGAACTCTGTTTACGGTTTCGGCAGCAAGAATGGCAAGAGTGGCTTTACGGTAACTAACTGTTATTCTACTTTAGCGAGTGCAGAGGGTACATATTCGGATAGTTATACGACTGTATATGCTGAATCTAACTCGCTTGGTAATGCAGGTGCATCAAAGGCTGATATTACAACATACTTCAACACGCTTGACGGTTTTGCGGTTACAAGCGATGTAAACGGCGGATATCCTTGCCTTGTACTTGAAGTACCGTTTGAGGTAAAGTCTGTTGTAAATGACGGAAACACTGTAACTGTTAATGTTGCAAGAAAAGCGGGTGTAACTACACCGGCAACGGTATATGTTGCAACATATGACAGCAACGATAGATTTGTTGATGTTAAGACTGCGGTTGTAGACAGAGATGATTTCTCATTTACACCGGAAAGTCTTGTATTATCAGCAAAAGTAAAAGTGTTTGTTTGGGGTGCTGATTACAACCCGTTAACAAACGCTAGATAAACTCCGATATATATTGAAAAGAAGGCT
>JAFODX010000177.1 GCA_017380475.1 Clostridia bacterium | reverse complement strand
GATATAAATTTTGTGCGTAATAAATTCCGTGTCCGTGGTGATGTCGTTGAGATATTCCCGTCAAACAATGGAGAAAATGCACTTCGTGTTGAGTTTTTCGGCGATGAAATTGAGCGTATCTGCGAAATAAATGTTGTTACAGGTGAAATTGTCGGTATATACCGCCACGTAGTAATTATGCCGGCATCTCACTATGTTACAACCGCCGATAAAATGATGCTTGCAATGGCGGCTATAGAAGAAGAAATGCACGAGCGTGTCAAATATTTCAAAGAACGTGACCTGTTGATTGAAGCGCAGAGAATAGAACAAAGAACGCTATACGACCTTGAAATGATGCAGGAAATAGGTTTCTGTCAGGGCATTGAAAACTATTCCCGACATATAAGCGGTCGCAGTGAGGGTTCTGCCCCCTACACCCTGCTTGATTATTTCCCTGACGATTACCTGATGATAATTGATGAATCACACGTAACAATTCCGCAGGTTCGAGGTATGTATAACGGTGACCGTGCAAGAAAAGAAACACTTGTCAAATACGGTTTCCGTCTGCCGAGTGCGTTTGATAACCGTCCGTTGAAATTTGATGAATTTGAAAAACGACTCTGCAACGTTATATTTACAAGTGCAACTCCCGGCGAATACGAAAAGGAACATTCAACCGTAGTCGCCGAGCAGGTTATACGTCCTACTGGTCTTGTTGACCCTGTTATTGAAATCAAGCCTACACAACATCAGATAGACGATCTGATTGCACAGATACAGTCTGTTACTGAAAACGGTATGCGTACACTTGTAACTACACTCACAAAGAAAATGGCAGAGGACCTTACCGATTATCTGAAAGAGATCGGCATCAAAGTAACATATATGCACTCTGAAATTAAAACCATTGAGCGTACGGAGATTATAAAAGACCTGCGTCTTGGTGTGTATGACGTACTTGTGGGAATCAACCTTTTGCGTGAAGGTCTTGACATTCCTGAAGTAGCTTTGGTGGCAATATTAGATGCCGACAAAGAGGGTTTTCTGCGTAGTGAAATGTCACTTATACAGACAATCGGACGTGCGGCACGAAACGCAGACGGTCGTGTTATTATGTATGCTGATACCGTTACAGGTTCAATGCAGCGTGCTATTGATGAAACTAACCGCCGTCGTGGTTTACAGATTGCATATAACGAAGAGCACGGAATAGTGCCCAAAACCATACGCAAAGATATCCGTGAAATACTTGAGCCTATGGAAGCAATCAAGCCCGAAATCAGCAAAACTGCAACCGATATACGTTCGCAGATTGCCGAGCTTGAGGCAATGATGCTTAATGCTGCCGAAAACCTTGAATTTGAGAAAGCGGCACAGTACAGAGATGCAATTAAACGAATAGAAAAGGAATATCTTGAAAATGATTGATGAAATTACACTTAATGACGCCGTGAATATCATACTTGACAGAATACTTACACCGGTGCTTTATATGTACGAGGACGAAGCGTTGGAGTTTATCTGTTTTGCAGATGTCAATACGCCCGAAGAGGATTTCAGGGACACAGAAGAAGCTCTTTTCTTGAATCTTGGTATTAAAGCCGAAATCATAGATATACGCAGTTTCGACGAAAGCGACAGAGTTGAAATAACCAATACTGCAGAGTTGCTTTACTCTGAAAATGATGTTGTTAAACTTCTTTTCGAAACTGCTATGACTGCTGATAAAGAAAGAATGATAAATTTCAAACGTGACACATTAAAAAGAAGAAATGAAACAGGTACTTACTATATAAACTAAGAGGTCAGATATGAAAAACAACGAAATTAAAATACAAGGTGCAAGAGTTCATAATCTGAAAAATGTTTCTGTAAATATCCCACGTGAAAAGCTTGTGGTGCTTACAGGACTTTCAGGTTCAGGCAAAAGTTCACTTGCATTCGATACAATTTATGCCGAAGGACAACGCCGATACGTTGAGTCCCTTTCTTCGTATGCAAGAATGTTCCTCGGTCAGATGGATAAGCCCGATGTTGACTATATAGAAGGTCTTTCGCCTGCTATAAGTATCGACCAGAAAACAACATCAAAAAACCCACGTTCTACCGTTGGTACAGTAACTGAAATATATGACTATCTGCGTCTTTTGTATGCAAGAATCGGAATCCCACACTGTCCTAAATGCGGTAAGGAGGTAAAAAAGCAGACTGTTGACCAGATTACCGACAGAATAATGGAATTACCCGAAAGAACTAAAATACAGGTTCTCGCTCCGATAGTAACCGCAAAAAAAGGTGAACATAAAAATGTTTTTGAAAACGCAAAGAAAAGCGGTTATGTACGTATGAAAGTCGACGGTGAGATGTATGATGTTTCAGAACCGCCTACATTAAAGAAGACTTTTAAACATACAATTGAAATCGTAATTGACCGTCTTATTATAAAAGAAGATATTGCATCACGTTTAAGTGACTCTATCGAAACAGCTCTTAAACTGTCCGGCGATATAGTTGAAATAGAGGTTATAGACGGAGAAACAATGCGTTTTTCACAAAGCTATGCGTGCGATGACTGTGGCATAAGTATGCCTGAACTTGAACCGAGACTTTTCTCGTTCAATAACCCGTTCGGTGCTTGTCAGCACTGTGACGGACTTGGTGCATTATTTAAAATTGACCCCGACCTTGTTGTGGTTGACAAAAACGCAAGTCTGATTTCAGGAGCTATACGCTGTAGCGGCTGGAACAGCTACGAAGACCCGTCAAGTATTGCGTATACGGCATATAATGCAATCGCCGACAAGTACGGATTTGATATTAACACTCCATACAAAGATATACCCGAAGAAGCAAAAAATGCCGTTCTCTACGGTACAGGCGAAGAAAAAATCAAAATGAGCTATAACCGTGCATACGGCAGCGGCGAATATGAGATGCCGTTTGAGGGCGTTATTACGAATCTGCAGCGACGTTATGACAGACCCACATCCGAATATGCCCGTAGTGACATAAACCGTTATATGAGCGATATAACGTGCCCAAAGTGCCACGGCGCACGTCTTAACGATGAAATTCTGGCTGTTACGATAGGCGGTAAAAATATATATGAGTTTACACAGATGTCAGTAAAAGACGAAATGGATTTTATAAACTCACTTACTTTTACCGAACGTGAACTTATTATTGCAAATCAGATTATAAAAGAAATCAAATCAAGACTTGAGTTTCTTCTTAATGTCGGTCTTGATTATCTTACACTCTCCCGTTCATCAGGTACGCTTTCAGGCGGTGAAGCACAAAGAATACGTCTTGCAACACAGATTGGTTCAGGACTTACAGGCGTTTTATATATCCTTGACGAGCCAAGTATAGGTCTTCATCAGCGTGATAACGACAGACTGATAGGAACATTGGAAAACCTACGTGATTTAGGAAACACAGTAATTGTGGTTGAGCATGACACCGATACAATGCTTGCAGCAGACCACATTGTAGACGTCGGCCCCGGTGCCGGCATACACGGTGGTGAGATTGTTGGCGAAGGAACTGCAAAAGAACTCGAAAAGTTCCCCGATTCAATTACAGGTAAGTATTTAAGCGGTGAACTGAATATCCCTGTTCCGTCATCACGCAGAAAGCCAAAAGGCTGGATAAATGTCAAGGGTGCTGCAGAGAACAATCTGAAAAATATAAACGTAAAATTCCCTACCGGTGTTCTTACCTGCGTAACAGGTGTATCGGGTTCAGGTAAAAGTTCTCTGGTAAACGAGATATTATACAAGAGCCTTGCTCATAAGCTTAACGGTGCAGGTACGCATCCCGGTGCACACAAAGAAATAACCGGCATTGAAGAGCTTGATAAGGTAATTGATATAAATCAGAGCCCCATCGGCAGAACCCCTCGTTCAAACCCTGCAACATATACAAATCTATTTACCGATATCCGTGATGTTTTCGCATCAACAAACGAAGCAAAGGTACGGGGTTATAAATCAAGCCGTTTCAGTTTCAACGTCAAAGGCGGACGCTGTGAGGCGTGTACGGGCGACGGTATTGTAAAAATAGAAATGAACTTCTTGTCAGATGTTTACGTTCCCTGCGAAGTATGCCGCGGAAAAAGATATAACCGTGAAACGCTTGAGGTTAAGTACAAAGGTAAATCAATTTATGATGTCCTTGAAATGACGGTTGATGAGGGTGTGGAATTCTTCAAAAACATCCCCAAACTTCATAAACGACTTCAGACGATAGCCGAGGTCGGTTTAGGGTATGTCAAGTTAGGACAAAGCTCCACTACCCTTTCAGGCGGCGAGGCACAGCGTGTAAAGCTTGCAACGGAGCTTTCCAAACGTTCTACAGGCAGAACACTTTACATTCTTGATGAGCCCACCACAGGACTTCACTCACACGATGTAAAAAAACTTATTGATGTTTTAAATGAACTTGTAGAGGGCGGAAACACGGTTATTGTTATTGAACATAACCTTGACGTTATTAAAACTGCAGACTATATTATTGATTTAGGTCCTGAGGGCGGTGACGGTGGCGGTACAGTTGTGGCAAGCGGCACACTCGAAAAGGTTTGCGAATGCGAAAAATCGTATACAGGACAGT
>JAFODX010000176.1 GCA_017380475.1 Clostridia bacterium | reverse complement strand
GCTGTAGACCCACTTATCCAGGTAATCCTTGAAGGTCTCGGGGATAGCGGTGCCGTTGGCAGCATCCTCGGCAGCCTTGGCAGCCTTGGCAGCGGCCTCAGCCAGAATTTATAGCATAATGTTTCGTTCCTTGAACGCAACGAAAGGACCGATTATAAAATGGATTTTCAGAATCTTAAGGCGTTTATGGACGATATGGCAAAAAACCATACCGTCGGAAACGATTGTGAAGTTTACCTTGACGGCAAGTCCGTTTTCAGATACTTTTCAGGCTGAGTTGAGCGTGCAAGAGAAAAAACAAACGGTAACTTTGATACCGTAACCTCAATAAGAGAATTTGCAAAAGAACCAATTTTGTTCGAGCCGGGCACACACTGGAGCTACAGCCTCGGTCACGATGTGCTGGCGGCATTTGTAAGTGTTGTTTCGGGTAAAAAGTTCCGTGACTATATGAAAGAGAATATTTTTGACCCGATAGGTATGCAAGATACACACTATCACGCAACACCCGAAATTGAGAAACGGATTGCCGAGCAGTACACTTTTGTTCCTGATGACGGTAATACGGTAACTGATATTGTAGAGGCTCAGAAGAACGGTAATGCGAAAAAAGGTACGTTTAAAAATGTGGGTAAACCCGTAAGCCACGTACTCGGACCGGAATATGACAGCGGCGGTGCGGGAATCATAACGTCGGTTTCTGATTATGCAAAGTTCTGTGCGGCACTTGCCAACTACGGAACAGCAACAAACGGCGAGAAAATCCTGTCAAAGAGTACTGTCGAGCTTTTGCGTACAAATCAATTGGACAGCACACAGATTAAGGATTTTAACTGGCAGCAGCTTATTGGCTACGGTTACGGATTAGGCGTAAGAACGCATATGAACCCTGCCGTTTCAGGCTGTATCTCAAATATCGGAGAGTTTGGCTGGGGCGGTGCAGCAGGTGCAACGGTTGTCTGTGACCCGAAAAACAACCTTGCCGTGTTCTATGCACAGCACGTATTGAATCCTCGTGAGGAATATTATCAGCCACGGCTGAAGAATGTGGTTTACAGTGATTTGGGATAACATAAAACGGATGAACAAATGCTCATCCGTCAGACTACAGTCGTAAAATGACGGTGCATCGCACCGTCATTTTTATGCTTTTTTAACTGTTATTTCGGTTTGTGATGAAATCTTTTCTATCCATTCCTTTACCGCATTATCGTCTGCAAATGATAAATCGTCGGAAAAATATTCCTTGCCAAGCATTTCAGACTTACCCTTGCCAAGCGGATGATACGGCTCAACGTTTATTTCAAGAACATTTCTGAGGCTGTTTGCCGTTTTTGCTATACCAGTAAAATGCTCATCTGTATCGTTAAGACCCGGAATTATCGGGCAACGCAGGACTGTTTTGCAACCTTTTTCGTCAAGCTTTTTTAAGTTTTCCAATATAAGCTCGTTTGTAACGCCCGTAAATTCTTTGTGTTTGCCGGGGTCTGTTTCCTTATAGTCAAACAGGAAAATATCAACCAAATCAGCAATTTTTTCGTACTGCTCCCATTTGGCAAACCCGCAGGTTTCAATACACGTGTGGAGTCCGTTCTCTTTTGCTCTCTTTAACAGCTCATATGTAAAATTGAACTGAAACATCGGCTCACCGCCCGAAAGCGTCATACCTCCTCCGGAGTTTTCATAGAACGCCTCGTCTTTCATTACCTCGGCAATTATTTCTTCCACAGATTTTTCCGTACCGACAAGCTCTAACGCATCAGTGTAACACTCTGCGGCACACTTTCCGCAGGCGATACACTTTTCACGGTTAAAGATATGCTCTGTGTCCGTAAATACGTGACAGCCATACGGACAAACCTCACAGCTACGGCATCCGACACATTTTCTTGCATCGAAAAATATCTCAGTTTTTCTGCTCTTTGATTCGGGGTTATGACACCACAAACAGTTCAAAGGACAACCTTTCATAAAAACAGTTGTTCTTATTCCCGGCCCGTCATTTATTGAAAATTTTTGAATGTTAAATATTGTTCCCATCAGACTTTTTTCCTCTGTTTCTCTTTTTAAGCAATATAATTATAAGTACAACACAGGCTACTATTACAACCGAGCATATTGATACAATAATTATCTTTACAACATCTGTCGTGGCTGTGACCGCACTCTGTTCAGGTTCTATTTCATAGAGCAGTAAAAACAGTCTGTACAGTATCACTGCCGCCTGCTTACGGTTTATCGGGGTCTGCGGGCCGAATTCAGTCGTTCTGTCAACGAGTCCTTCACGTACTGAAATAGCCACAAGCTCACGTGCCCAGTCGCTTATTTTATCCCTGTCAGAGAAGGTGTCGAGGTATTTGCCGGCATCCTCAGGTGTAACATAGCCTTTATACTTGATAAGTGTTCTGCCTGCCAGTGCAACCATCTGCTCGGTTGTCATATCCATATCACCGGCAAACTCTGTATCGGTAAAGCCCTCAACTATATCGTCTTTCTGTGCCGATGCAACATACGAATAGAACTCACTGTCTTTGGGTACATCAGTAAATGTTGTTTTTACCTCATTATCAAGTGCAAAGAACATTCCTACAAGTGCCTGTGTGAACTGATAACGTGTCAGTGTGCTGTCAGGATTGAATTTGTCACCCTCAAGTTGCATATAGCCCTTTGATACCAGGAACTCCACAGCCTTTTTCTGCTCTGCGTTAAGTCCGTCTATGTCTGTAATCTTTGCCTTATTGTCAAGAACAGTGTATGTACCCGAATACGAGGTTTCAAATATCAGCACCTCGTTGTTTGAATCATACTGTCCGCCCCAGTTGGCTGTACCGCCCTTGTATTCAAGCTGTACTGTGCAATACTTGTTTTGGGCAGGCAGCGTAAAGGCTACGTGTATACCGATATCTTCTATAATGTTTCCGTCTTTATCGGTGAACTTTATGGTATAGGTTTTCTCGTCCTTTTTGCTTATAATAATGTTCTTATCCTGAATTTCGGTCAAATTTGAAGACTCAAGCTTTACACTGTACGGTGTGCCCGAAAACTTGACGGTAAGCGTAAACGGTTCTTCTTCAAAGCCGTCTGCGTCATCGTCAAATACTATCCTGATATCCTTGCTGTCATCTATCTTTTCACACTCGATAAGAATATTGGTATATATTCCTTTGTTAAGGACTACGCCCTCTTTTTCGATGTCTCCCAAAAGCTCCGATTTCTTTTCGTTTGCTTTTTCGACTGCCTTTTTAATCAGCTTGTCTTTTATTTTTACAGTGTTTTTGCTTGCTTTGACGGTTTGCTTGCTTTCCTGCGTTATACAGTTTGAAATATAATCTGCAATACTGTTTTTAGCAGTGTCGTTAACCGTAGTTCCGTCAACGTTTCTGATAGCGTTTTTGAGTGCTTCCTCTGCGTTTTCCGAAGCCGTGTCTATTGTGATATTTGATGCCCTTAAGTCAGTTTCCACCGCCCCATCAAGCTCGGGTTCTGTCATAGGCTTACTGTCTGAGGATACTGCACGCCACGACTTTCCGCCATTTGTGTTCTTTAACAGCACACCGCCCGAAAACTCGTCGTCAACATAAACTGTTACATAATATAAATCATCGCTAAGCTTATAAATCTCACCTATACTGCCTGAGATTATGCCTTTTACCGCACTTATTATTCCGCCAAACATTTCGTCTGTAAGATTCTGTGCAACCTGGCTGTAGCGGTAACTCGGTCTGCCGGCAGACTTTGAATATTTTTCAAGCTTTTCAGCCATGTTTGTGCCCTTGTCGGTCATTATTTCAAGATGGTAGTTAGCGTCGTCTGCATGTACTATTTTTGTTCTTTGGTAGAATTTCATATACTCATCATGCATATAACCCGAATATGTATCAGTCACATTCTTTCCGTTATGGATAAACAGATATGCAATTGAACCGTTTTCGTTACCTTCCACTCTCCAGCCGTTTGCCTTAAGTTCTTCGGGATCATATCCGTATGACACGCCATCGGGTAATGTTCCGTAACCGTCCCTGTCACCCTGACTTGTCTGTACCTCATATAAATCAACAGTATGCTTCAGAGAAACAGTTGCATTTTCGATGAGGTAGTATACTCCTGTTTGTTTGGGTCCCAGATCGTGATGAAAATCAATGTTACGATAGTACGTTTTGTTTCCAATCCTGCCGAAGCCGTTATCATAATCAGGACGTATAATATCAATCCTGTTCGCTTTTCCGTCACGGTATTCCCAAAAGGCAACCTCGTGGGGATAACCATAATCATTCTCACAATCTTCGGAAGCCTTGTCCGAGTTTTCAAAAACATACAACGTTATAAGTATCGGCATACCATCATCTGCAGGGTCTGCCAATAAGGCATGAAGATTATAGTCCTTTCTTTCGCCCCATACCGGCTCTGTTTTTGGCTGTTCAGGCATACTTTCAATCGCATCTTTATATGCAAGTGCCATTGCCTTATCCATTTTGCACATTCCTCTGTCGCCTATGTACGGAATCCCTTCAAGTACATCACCCGAAGATGTGAGCGTTGCAAAGCTGTAAGAGTCAACCGATACCGATTCTGAGCTCTGAGTCTGTGTTTC
>JAFODX010000175.1 GCA_017380475.1 Clostridia bacterium | reverse complement strand
TATTTCAACAAAAAAACGGGCTGAAAAATCAGCCCGTTTGCATTTTTTACATTCCTGCAGGGAAGAATTTCTCCTTAAGCTCATCTGTAAGCTTTTCGCCGTATTCACAAACCTCAAATGCTTCTGCATAACGGATTTTCTTGCCACGTTCTTCACCATAACGCTCGATAAGCTCTTTTCTGAAACGTGCAGCAGTCTTTGCATTTCTAACTGCATAACCACGTTTTGCCGCCATAACTTCTTCATCGGTTGTATCTTCGGTTATATTCATACCCTTCAAATACTCCCAACGTGCTTCTTCACCCTCGGGAACTTCCTCACCATATGTGTACGGAAGCCACTCGAATACCTGTGAAACATTAATCTTTGCAATCTGAAGCTTTGTATCGTTTTCATCGTCCATATCAAGAACTATATCGCCTGAGAAGTCAGGATTCTTGAAATGGTCCTCGTTATACATAATAACGGGCATCTTGCGCATTGCAGGTACATCAGGGCACTCGTGCGGAACGATAAGCATATATGATGCGTCCTGAACAAGCTGTCCAACTGCTCTGTGGTCTGCGTGATAGTCATTCGGACGGTGTGAAATGATAAGGTCCGGATTTATTTTACGTATGTAACGGATAAGACGACGTCTTGTTTCAAGGTCTGCTACCAATGAACAGTCATCATTATCCCATACATCATATGTGATGCCAAGAAGTTCTGCTACCTTTGCCGACTCCTTTGCACGTGTTGCAACAGTCTCTTCCGGTGTAAGGATGTGGTGTCCGCCACAACCGTTACACATTGAAAGGAATGTTACGTTGTATCCCATTTTTACATACTTATGTGCAAGACCACCGCAACGGAATTCGTTGTCGTCCTGGTGTGCACCAATCATAAGAATATTCATAGTTATTTTACCTACCTTTACTTAATAATTTAAAGTTTGAATAAATTGCCCGGAGAGTGCTGATGCGTCCGCGAGGCTATAGGCTGCTATGCGAGCGAATGCATCAGTGCTATACGAGTGATTTATTCAGACTTTTAGTTACATTCAGCTGTAAGCGGGCCTGCCAATTCCTTAAGATAGAACAACTTACCCGGCATTGTCGGCATAAATGTTGATGTGATGTTCATATCCGGTCCGTAATGGAGAGTTGTAAGGAAGCTCATTCCCTGCCAGCCCATACCACGGCCGAGTGAACCGTCACAGCCGCCGATAATGTAGTCAGCCTGCAAGAACAAGCCGGGGCCTACAGTGTTTGCACGGCACGGAACAAGTGTTGTACGGCTCTTGAAGCTTGTTATAGCGTTCTGCTCGATTGTCATCGGGTGAAGCTTTGCAGCGATTCTGTAGCACTGCTTCTTCCACTCCTCAACTGATGAGAACTCGTCTGCAAAATGCGGCTCCCAGAAAGCGATATGGCAAGCTCTGCCGATACCGAATACGAGTACAAGCTTTGCACCCTCTGCCTTAAGCTTTGCAATCTTTTCGGGATATGTAGGAAGATTTTCCTTTGTAGCAAAGTTTCTCTGTGACGGCGGAATTGTGTTCTCGCCAAGCTTATCAAAGAAAGCCTGCTTCATGCTGTACTCAAATGATGCCGGGTTGTCGTTTGCAAGAGTGTTACCCTCTGCATCTGACCACTCGTCCATATTGAATGTGTAAACGTGGTCACACTTTACATTCCACTCGTTGAGGAAGTATACTGCCCACTTATACATACCCATCGGTCCAACCGGCAAAATCATAGCAAGCTTCTCACCTGCTTCACGTGCTTCTTTAATCTTAAGAGCGATTTCGTGACCCATAAATGTGTCAAACTCATAAATGTTGTCACACTCAACAGGATTGAAATCCTTATGCCAGAAGTCCTCTCTTGCTACGCCCTTTTCGCAGCACTCGTCAATTTTCTTCATGTCCCAGCCCTTCGGGAAGAATCCCTCAAGAAGGCTGCCTTCCAATGTGCTTAAAAAATCCATTTTAGTTTCTCCTTTTCTTTTTGTTATTTATTTTGATTTTTAATAAAATCCAATGTTTCCTCAAATGTTTTTGTGCCTGAGGTAGCACCCTTTGCTGTTACGCAGTGTGAACCGACTGCGTTTGCAAATACCATACAGTCTTCAAGCTCCATTCCGTTAGCGTATGCTGCAAGGAAACCTGAACAGAAGCTGTCACCTGCACCCGTAGTATCAACAGGGTTCTCAACGAAGAACGGTTTAAACATCTTACCCGTTGTTTCGCCCTCTTTTCTGAGATAACTGCCTTTTGAGCCTATCTTTATAATAACGTTCTTTACGCCGTTTTCAACAAACTCGTCTGTAATTTCTTCGGGGTCTTCTTTCTTTGCGATGCATACCGCCTCGTCAATACTCGGCATAAAATAGTCAATATAGGGCATTGACATATTCAAAAGGTCGCCCCACTTGCCCGTTGCATCCCAGCACACGTCAAGGAATGTTGTCTTGTCCATTTCCTTGCAACGCTTCAAGAATTCCATTGTTTCAACACCGTCAAAGCTGTCCATCAGGAATGAACCGGTAACAAATACCATATCGCACTTGTCAACTGCATCGTAATCAATATCAGCACTTGTAAGCACGGCATTCGTGCCCTTACAATGGAAGAACGAACGCTCACCTGTCTTATCTATCATAAGCACCGATGCAGATGTCTGCACCTTGTCGCTCACCTTAACACCCGATGTATCTATACCTGCCTTTGCAAGTCTGCCTGTTAAAAACTCGCCGAACATATCGTCACCGACCATGCCAACCATTGACGACTCAACGCCAAGCTTTCTTAAGTTGATGGCGGCAGTCATAGCATTTCCGCCATTATGCATTGTGATTGAATTAACGAGCTCCAGAACTCCCTTTTCAGGATAGTTTTTAACCGGCTCAACAATAACATCTGCAACCAGTATGCCTACACACGCAACTTTTTTGGCATTTTTTCCGCAATTGCGCATAAAAACACATCCTCCTTTTAATATCAACAACAATATATTACACCCATATTATACAGTATTCGTCCGTTTTTGTATTTTCCAATAATTACGAAATTTTTATCATTTTGTCCGCCAAGCAAAAAAAGAAGCCGTTTGAACGGGTTTACCCGTACAAACGGCATAAGTTTTAATTACACAACTGCTTATATTTCGGTTTCTCTGACGGGTCATCCTCGCCCGGTGCCAGAAACGCACATTTCTCAGGCGGATAGAATTCATCCATCGGGAACTCAATCCTGTCAAACAAATCACACGGGTTATCGTCTGTTGCACCTACACATTCCTTACTCGGAACACAATAGTCATAGCTCGGTATAAGAAGCTGAACACGTCTTTCAAGTTTAACTATCGAGAATACACCCAAAGACACGAATACACGCTTACATTCGCCCCCGATTACAAGTGCGTCATCAAATATCTTACATACTGAATCCGGCACCGATGCAAGGTCAAAATCATCGTCACATGAACAACAACAATGCTTGTCGTTTCTGACATCTACAAGCTTCGCACCAAGAGTTATGGGCTCAACAACCTCTACAACTGCATACGGCATATTTGTCTTCTTCCATAACTGGGCATCGAATGCGTTCTGCTTATACTTTGATGAGAATATCTTTGCATTGCCTTCTGAGCCGAACAGAATTACACGCTTGTTAAATACGGACAAACCCTCTACCAATGTCGGCTTTCCTACACCCGTAAATACCTGAAGTGTAATCTTAAAGAAATACTTCAGGTCTATCGAATAGAAACCACGGTTAAACGGCACACTCTCGATATCTGAAAATACCCAGATTACCTCTGCCTTTGTGCATTTGACATTGATTGCACGGTCTACTATCTCCTGACCGCACTGTGTAAGATATACTCTGACATCCTCTAAAC
>JAFODX010000174.1 GCA_017380475.1 Clostridia bacterium | reverse complement strand
GTTCTCACTTTTATGAAAAGAGAAAGAGAAGCCGGCGGTGTTCTTGATATGGACACCGAGGTTGTTTCTACCATAACCTCACACGGTGCAGGTTATATAAACCAGAAGCTTGAAAAGGTTGTAGGTCTTCAGACCGATAAACCGCTTAAGCGTTCACTCCAGCCGTTTGGCGGAATAAGAATGGCTGAAAGCTCATGCGAGTCTTATGGCTATAAGGTTGACCCGAAAGTCAGCGAGATATTCTCAAAGTACCGCAAAACACATAACCAGGGCGTATTTGATATTTATACTCCCGAAATGCGTCTTGCAAGAAAGTCAGCTATCATAACAGGCTTGCCTGATGCATACGGCAGAGGCAGAATCATCGGTGACTACCGTCGTGTTGCCCTTTACGGTATAGACAAGCTTATAGAAGATAAACAGCATCAGAAAGCACAGCTTGAAGCTGAAATGACTGAGCACACAATGCGTCTTCGTGAAGAACTCCAGGAGCAGATTGTTGCATTATGCGATATGAAGAAGCTCGGCGAAATCTACGGCTGTGATATTTCACGTCCGGCTAAGAACGCTCAGGAAGCTATTCAGTGGCTCTATTTCGGTTACCTTTCAGCTATCAAACAGCAGAACGGTGCTGCAATGAGTATCGGCAGAACTTCTACATTCATTGATATCTATATTGAGCGTGATATCAAGAACGGTACACTTACAGAGGCTGAAGCTCAGGAGCTTATCGACCATTTCGTAATGAAGCTTCGTATGGTTAAGTTCGCAAGAACTCCCGAATACAACTCACTCTTCTCAGGTGACCCGACATGGGTAACAGAATCAATCGGTGGTATGGGTACTGACGGCAGAGCTCTTGTTTCAAAGACTTCATTCAGATACCTTCACACATTGTCAAACCTTGGCCCCGCTCCGGAACCGAACCTTACAGTTCTCTGGTCACCCAGACTTCCGAAGGCGTTCAAGGAGTTCTGTGCAAAGATGTCAATCAAGACTTCTTCAATCCAGTACGAGAACGACGATATGATGCGTGATACTCACGGTGATGACTACGCAATTGCTTGTTGCGTATCTTCAATGGTTGTCGGCAAGGAAATGCAGTTCTTCGGTGCTCGTGCTAACCTCGCAAAATGTTTGCTCTACGCTATCAACGGCGGTGTTGACGAGCGTATGAAGGTTCAGGTTGGTCCGAAGTACAGAGCTTGCGAAGGTGAATACCTTGACTTCGACGATGTTATGGAAAAGTTTGAGGCTATGCAGGAATGGCTTGCAGGCTTGTATGTAAATACACTTAACTGCATCCACTATATGCACGATAAGTACTGTTACGAGAGTGCACAGATGGCACTTCACGACAGAGATGTAAAGAGATACTTCGCAACAGGTATTGCAGGTCTTTCAGTTGTTGCCGATTCATTGAGTGCTATTAAGTACGCAAAGGTAAGACCGATTCGTGACGAAGACGGCGTTTGTGTTGACTTTGAAATCGAAGGCGACTTCCCCAAATACGGAAACAACGATGACCGTGTTGACGAGCTTGCAGTTTCTATCGTTCATAAGTTTATGGATATGATAAGAAAGCACCACACATACCGTGACGGTATCCCGACAATGTCTATCCTTACTATCACATCAAACGTTGTTTACGGTAAGAAGACAGGTAACACACCGGACGGTAGAAAGATGGGCGAACCGCTTGCTCCGGGTGCTAACCCGATGCACGGCCGTGATTGTTGCGGTGCTGTAGCTTCACTTTCATCAGTTGCAAAGCTTCCGTTTAAGGATGCACAGGACGGTATTTCAAATACTTTCTCAATCGTACCCGGTGCTCTTGGCAAAGACGATGCTGTATTCCACGGCGAACTCGACCTTGATGCACTAATGAACTCATAAATCTAAGTTTTATTAAGAAAGGAAGATGACTATGTCACAACAGGTAGAAAATCTCGTAAATATGCTTGATGGTTATGTTGAAAAGGGTGGCCATCACCTTAATGTAAATGTATTTAACCGCGAAACACTTCTTGATGCACAGAAGCATCCGGAGAACTATCCCCAGCTTACAGTACGTGTATCAGGTTACGCAGTTAACTTTATTAAGCTTACAAAAGAACAGCAGGATGACGTTATTTCAAGAACGTTCCATCAGTCAATCTGATAATGGGACGTATTCATTCACTTGAATCTTTCGGCACAGTGGACGGTCCGGGAATCCGATATGTAATCTTTTTTCAGGGCTGTCCCATGCGTTGTCTTTACTGTCATAACCCCGACTCACAAAAAGCTGACGGTGGTACAAAGATGTCTGTTGACGAAATACTGAAAAAGGCTTATGACGTGCGTGAATTTTTACGCAACGGCGGTATTACCGCCACAGGTGGCGAACCGCTTATGCAACCTTTCTTCCTGCTTGAGCTTTTCCAGAAAGCAAAAGAGCAATATAACTTCCATACGTGTCTTGACACTTCCGGTATATGTTTTACAGAAGAAAGAAGAGACCTTTATGAAGACATTTTAAAGTACACAGACCTCGTTATGCTTGACATAAAGCATATAGAACCCGATGAGCATTTAAAGCTCACGGCACAAAAGATAGACAGTGTACTCGACTTTGCAAGGTTCGTGTCTGAACAGGGTGTTGATTTGTGGATACGACACGTTTTAGTGCCGGGTATCACACAAAATGATGACCAGCTTTATAAACTCGGCAGATTCATTGGTGAATTAAAAACGTTAAAAGCAGTAGATGTTCTGCCCTATCACGATATGGGTAAAGCAAAATACGAGGCAATGGGTATACCTTATCCCCTGCCCGATACTCCGATACCGACTAAAGACGATGTTATAAAAGCAAGAGATATTGTCATTTCCGGTATCCGGGACACATTAAAAGAGCAACAAAAAAACGGCTGACGCCGTTTTTTTAGTTTCAGAATATAATTATTATTATCGCAAGAATCACAATCAAATGTACAGGATAGAATACATACCACGTCCATTTCGGCATATTCCCACGCTCACCGTTATAAAACGGAAGCAATAACAGCGTTATAAATCCGCCAAAGCCTGAAAACCAATTATATAATGTTACATAAGCAAGTTTAT
>JAFODX010000173.1 GCA_017380475.1 Clostridia bacterium | reverse complement strand
GCTATTTCTATATGGAATGTATAATCAATCTCGTTGTTTTCGCTCTTGTCTATTGAAACATCACTGACAGAAATCTGCTTTTGTGCGAACATTTCTATCATTCTCTTTTCGTAACCCTCTTCAGCTACACCAAAGACTCTTAAAAGCTTTGTTTTATGAGTTTTTGTGAAACGGTTACGTGCATGGAGAAGATACTGGATTACAAGCATTATAATCGTTGTGAAAACACCTATGCGGTACATTCCCGCACCGAGTGCCATACCGATACCCGATGTCGCCCAGATACCCGCCGCAGTTGTAAGTCCCTGCGTTGAGCCACGCTGATGGAAAATCAGACCTGAACCAAGAAAACCTACACCGGTTACTATGCCCTGTGCCATTCTTGACGGGTCAAGACGTACATCTGCATTTAAAAACTCAATACTTTCAATCATATCGTTGAAACCGTATTTTGATACAATCATCATCATTGCAGATGCGACCGCAACAATACAGTGGGTTCTTATGCCTGCGTCCTTCGCACGGTTCTTACGTTCATAGCCTATCACAAAACCGCAGACACACGCAACAATCATTCTGAACAGTAAATGCAAATCGTAACTGAAAATAAATTCCTTAATTGCGTCCATTTTATCTCTCCTTCCACATTTTATATTACAAATATACGGTATAATTACAAAAATATACCGTATCAGTTCATTTCGCTTCTGCTCTCCATCGCCTTTATAATTGTGATTTTATCAGCATATTCGATATCCGAACCAATCGGGATACCGTGTGCAATCCGTGTTACTTTAACGTCAAACGATGACAACAGCTTTGATATATATACAGCCGTTGCAGTGCCGTTTACAGTCGGGTTTGTAGCAAGAATAACCTCTGATACATCATTGTCTGTAAGACGCAGTAAAAGCTCATTTATTTTTATATCGTCGGGACCTATTCCGTCCATAGGCGACAATGCACCGTGAAGAACGTGATAGAGTCCGTTATATTCGTGAGTATTTTCGATTGCCGAAACATCCTCAGGACCTTCCACAACACATATCGTGGTTTTGTCACGCTTTGGTGATGAGCATATATGACACGGCGATTCGTCTGTAAGATTCTGACAAACCTCACACAAGCGTATTTTACGCTTAGCGCCCACAATAGCCTGTGCCATTGCTTCAGCCTCTGCCTCTGTCATATTCTCAAGCAGATAAAACGCAATGCGTTCTGCGCTCTTGTGGCCTATGCCCGGAAGACGTTCAAACTTCTCAATCAGCTCATCTATAGCCGCTGAATACATCAGAATAACCCCGGAATGTTAAGTCCGCCTGTTATAGCGCCCATTCTCTCTGACATTATTTCTTCTGCTTTCTTAACACCTTCGTTTACAGCCGCAAGAATCAAATCCTCAAGTGTTTCTACATCATCAGGGTCCACTGCATCCGGATCAAGCTTGATTGAAACAAGCTCTTTCTTACCGTTTACAACAACCTTAACAGCTCCGCCGCCTGATGTTGCTTCAACCTGCTCCTCCTCTGTTTCCTGCTGAACACGTTCCATTTCTTCCTGCATCTTCTGAGCCTGTTTAATCATACTGTTCATATTCTGTTTCTGATTCATTCCTGCTCCTGCAAAGCCTTTATATTTTCCCATTTTATATTCCTCTTTTCTTTTATTTATTCATTTTTCGGCAAATCTTCTTCGTCGGATTGAATTTCACTTTCGTCTAAAAATTCTTCTCTTTCATCATCGTCCTCAATCGCCGACTGCTCACCGGCATCAAGTGGTTCATCAGATAAAAGAGCCTGTCTGTCGCCGTCAGTTATTATACTTGAAAACTGGTCGAAAAACTCGTTGAATTTATCAGTTTTCTCCTGTTCAACTTCAGGCACTTGCTCTGATACCGTTTCTTTCGGCTCTTCGGTTACAGCCTCAGTTTTGGGTAACGAGAACGGATTTATAATATTGCGTGGGTCTATTTCGTCACGCTTTACTATCTTTACTGTATACTGTGTACCGGTTACTTCTCTGAACACCTTGCGGATATCGTCTATGTGGTTTTGGGCACTGCTCAGAGTGAATGCCCCCTTGTCCTCCGGTACAAGAATTATAATACCCTCTTTATCAAAAGCTACTGTACAGCTCTTGAGCGGCATTATAAACGGACACTGTTTTTTCAGCATCAGCTCAATCGTCTTTTCCCAGTTACGTGCAAGTGAGGCTGTGGGATAGTCAAAATTGAGTTCTGATTCAGGGATTGGCACAAACATACGTGCCGATGTTTTCGGTGTTTCCGGCTCGGGCGTAGAATCAGGTTCAGCCGTTGCCGTTACCCCGTTTTTTATTGCTTCCTCCACACGTTCCAGACGGCGTATTAAATCACTGTTGTCAGAAACTGCAACAGGCGATGCCGTTGGCATCACTCCCGTTATAAGTTTGTTTTCAACTGCAGAAAGCCTGTCCATAACCGCATCGGGGTTTGCGTCCATATCCGGTCTTGCAAGTTTTATAAATGCAAGCTCATATACTATTCGTGCAGATTTTGCAACACGGGCATCCGCCATCGCATTTGAAATCAGTGTTGATGCACGGTTTATTTTTTCGAATGCAAGCTTTTCACTCTGTGCCTTATACTTTACAAGTGTTGCCGCATCCGTATCAACCAATGTTTCAGGTGTATCGGACAACTTACAAAGCATCAGTGCTCTTAAATGTGCAAGCTCTGATGATGCAAGCTGCGAAAGCTCTTTACCGTCTGACACAGCTCTGTCAATAACTGTGATGACACGAGCCGCATCGCCGTCTGCGATTGCATCTGTAAGTTCAAATACAGTATCTGATGACGATATCCCGAGTGTCTGTTCAATATCCTCTGCAGTTACTTTGTTACCGCAGGCAGATATTACACGTTCCATTATGCTCAGTCCGTCACGCATTGAGCCTTCGGCAAGCGATGCAAGCATCCGGAATGCATCATCACTTATTTCATATCCGTCAGCATACGCAATTTCTTTCATCCTGACGGTTATATCTTCGTTTCTTATACGTTTAAAATCAAATCTCTGACAACGCGAAAGAATTGTCTGAGGTACTTTATGCGACTCTGTGGTCGCAAGGATGAACACCACATTCTCCGGCGGTTCTTCAAGAGTTTTTAAGAGTGCGTTAAACGCACTTGCCGAGAGCATATGCACCTCGTCGATGATATAAACGGTTCGTTTTGCATTTGATGCAACGTAGTTTATGTCCTCAATAATCTCACGGATATCATCAACACCGTTGTTTGATGCGGCGTCCATTTCCGTTACGTCCATAATCGAGCCGTCAAGTATGCCACGGCACACCTCACATTCGTTACACGGGTTTCCGTTTTGGGGATTTAAGCAGTTAACTGCACGCGAAAGCACCTTTGCACAGGTTGTTTTTCCCGTACCCCGTGTTCCGCAGAAAAGATATGCATGGCCCACAGCATCGGACAGTATTTGGTTTTTAAGAGTGCGTGTTATATGCTCCTGACCGACAATATCGTCAAATACAAGAGGACGCCACTTTCTGTATATAGCCTGATGTGCCATACCTTTCTTCCTTTCTCTGTATATCACAAACCGTCCGCGTTTTCCGCGGACGGTATTTTTCTTATTGACCGCAACCGGTATTATTTTTTCTAAAATGGCTCCGGGCGAGTGACCCGTAACACATCACGAAATCCGCTTAGTGCTGCTTGGTTCCCCACCTGACACGGTTCACGGCACGCAATCGCACGGACTCGCCCTTCATCGCCAAATCGTCATATTAAATTGCTGTCTTATTTCTTTAATTCTTCGACCATTACCGCAAGCTTTTTCACTGCTGAATAAGCTCTGTCCATATATTCTTCTTCGGTTAAGTCAGCATACACCTTTTTACCGTCTATTGCCACTTCTTTACTGATTTCAAGCATTATTGTGCCGGTATATCCGTTTCTCACAAGCTTCCCGGCAACTTCATTAAAATCTATCTTTCCGTCAAACGGAAGAAGATGGTCGTCGGTATTGATACCGGCTCTGTTGTCGTGGATATGAAGTGCAATCGCACGGTTGCCATACATATCCATAAAGTTTATGCCGTGAGTAAATCCGTACTCATGACCTGCATCCCAGCAAAAACCGACATTCGGGTATCTGTCAAGGAAAAACGAGAGGTTTTCAAGGAAACGCTGGTTTTCAAGTGCAATTTTCACACCTTTTTCCTCTGCATACGAAAACAGTTCTTCGAATCTTGCAATTCCGAGTTCGTTTATCTCGGGCATCGGCACGCCGCTTGAAAGATGCACAACCGATACGGGAATGGAATACTTTGCACACTTATCAACACTGTCTTTAAGCCTGCCGAGCATAGTCTGTGCCACTGTTTCGTCACTGCTCCACATATCGTTTATGTTTTTATACGGTGCGTGAAGCGATTCGCATACAATGCCGTTATCAGCAAATGTCGTTACAACACCGTCAAAATCAGCAGTTTCAGAACCGATAAATGTACTTGTAACGCCAAGCTTTTTAAAATACTCCGCCTGTTTTTTGAAATCCACACCGCTGTATATTGCGATTCCTATATTCTGCATTGTTGTTCTCCCCGATTTTTCTACCATAACATTATACTATATTTTATGAAAAAGTGCAATAGTTATTTACAATTTTTTTCATTTTACAACGATATTTACAAGCTTGCCGGGAACTGCAATTACTTTTACAATCGTTTTGCCCTCTGTAAGCTCACGGATACGCTCTGATTCCATCGCAACAGCCTCAAGACCTGCACGGTCAATATCCGCCGGAACGTTCATCTTGTCACGTATTTTACCGTTTATCTGAACAACGATTTCGATTTCATCATCTACTGTCTTATCCTCGTCATATGCCGGCCACGGTGCAAGTGAGAGCAAGCCTTCGCCGCCAAGCATCTGCCATAACTCCTCTGTTACGTGCGGTGCAACGGGGTTAAGAAGTGTGATAAATGTCTTAAATTCGCCCTTTGTGATTGAGCCTTTCTTTGATACATCGTTCAAGAAGCTCATCATTGTAGCGATTGCAGTATTGAACTTCATTCTCTCGAAGTCGTCGCCAACCTTCTTGATTGTCTTGTGCATTGCCTTTTCAAGTTCAGGGCTGTAGCCTTCATCGTCTGTTACGATGTTCTGCAAGTTCCATACCTTTTCAATGAACTTGTAACAACCTTTTAGTCCCTGCTGTGACCACGGTGTACTCTGGTCAAACGCACCGAGGAACATCTCGTATGTTCTGAATGTATCGGCACCAACCTCGTTTACAACGTCGTCGGGGTTAACAACGTTTCCTCTTGACTTTGACATTTTCTCGCCGTTTTCGCCGAGAATCATACCGTGTGATGTTCTCTTCTGATACGGTTCCTTTGTCGGAACTACGCCGATATCGAACAGGAACTTGTGCCAGAAACGAGAATAGAGCAAGTGAAGTGTTGTATGCTCCATACCGCCGTTATACCAGTCTACAGGTGTCCAGTAATCAAGCGCTTCTTTTGATGCAAGCGCGTTATCGTTATGTGCATCTGCATATCTTAAGAAATACCAGCTTGAACCTGCCCACTGCGGCATTGTATCTG
>JAFODX010000172.1 GCA_017380475.1 Clostridia bacterium | reverse complement strand
TGGCTACAATTGAAACTGATTTTCAAGTATTTTTTTGCAAATATACCAAATTTTTTTAGTTTTTCAATTATACGGTTTAATAATTGATATATCAATTATTTTACCTCCGTCTTTTGCGTAAGTGTTTTCTTTCCGTTTGTAACGTGACGCCATTACCACCCATTGCACATCTGAAACACTGACTTTGTGACGGTTTTCCATTCTTGCCAGATTTATTGCCGACTGAAGAATTTTTACTGCATCACGTCCGTTCGGAGCATAATCAGCAATGCACTCCTTTACACCCGGATCCGTAAAAACACCGAACCTCAAAGCGGCAGTGCGGACTATTTCTATAATTTCCTGTCGGGAGAGCTCATCAAAAAAGACTTCCACGCATCTGGAACGTACAGCTTCAGGTATTTTTTCGGGCGATACAGTTGTTGCACCTATAAGCCTGAAATCCGCCGGCAAACCGTTTTCAAACACATCTCTTATATATACCGGCATTTTGGTATTGGATGAGTTATAGTACGAGCTTTCAAGCATCACCCGTCTGTCTTCAAGAACCTTGAGAAGCTTATTGAGCTGTTCGTTCGGCAGTTCGCCAATCTCGTCCAGAAACAGAACTCCGCCGTGTGCACGTGTTACTGCACCGGGCATCGGCTGCGGTATTCCATTCTGACCAAAAGAGCCCGACCCCTGATATATCGGGTCATGCACAGAACCGATAAGCGGGTCAGTAAATCCGTGTTCGTCACAACGCATAACGGTAGCATCCGCCTCAACAAACGGTGCATCCTTTGAAAACGGTGTATCTGTGCTTTTTTTGATTTCATCAAGTACAACCCTTGCCGCCGCAGTTTTTCCCACTCCAGGAGGTCCGTATATAATTACGTGTTGCGGATTCTTCCCCCACAAAGCCGCACGCAAGGCACGTATTCCGTTTTCCTGCCCCAATATCTCATCACAACTTGAAGGGCGTGCAAGTTCTGTCATCGGCTCTGATAACCGGATATGCCTTAACCTGTTTAATTTTTCCGCCTCTTGTTTGTATTCATTCTTGAACTGTTTCTCTGTTTCACGCTCTGTTCTGAGGCGTGTATAAAAATACATACCCGCAATAACTGTGACCATTAACTGAATAATAGCAGTAAACTCACCCATTTGTTGTTCTCCTCCATATAAAAAAACCGCACATCGCTGTCAAACAGCAGATATGCGGCACAGCAAACTTTACTTGCCTATTATTCCCGTATTACGGTCTTTTATGTGTATTTATACCATCACAACCATTGCAGTATAATTATCACTGTCTTTGGGAGCTTTCTCTTCACGTATTTCTATCATACGCTTTAACCAATCGTGGATATTTGATGAGTTTTTGTATGTCTCTTCCATGTCCTGTTCTGTTACATACTCCCACCACCCGTCTGTGCAAAGCACAAACGCAGAACCTATTCCGGCAGTAGCCGGCTCTGATATATTCATTCCATCCATAGAAACTCCTATTGCACTTATCAGCTTGTTCTGATTCGGACTGGTGCGTATGTCATTATATTCAATTGTACCTCTTGCAAAGTCCAGAAATGCAAGAGAGTGGTCCTCCGAAACATCTGTAATACTGCCCTCATAAAGCTTATAAATACGGCTGTCGCCTACATTTGCCCACATAGCACGTCTGCCTTTTATCAGCAATACCACGACTGTGCTTGACATATGCAACAGTAATGGGTCGTTCATAGCTTTATTGACTACAGTGTCCTTTGCTGTATTTATATACCTTTCAATATGTTCCTTTGAGAAACCCGGCTCCTTTTCAAATTCGCCCAGAATTGTGTTCACAGTCAGCCTTGACGCAATCTCACCGCCACTGTGTCCGCCCAACCCGTCTGCAACAACGACACAGGTTATGCCTTTTTTACGGGTATGACCGTAAAAATCCTCATTTTCAGGGCGTCCGCCTGCTCTGCTTATCCATTTAATTACCATACGGCACCTCACTTGTATTAACCTGCTGAGGTTCTTTGTTTTCAGTTCTTCTTTCCTGCGAATGAAGTATATATGCTCCCAACGACACGGATATACATAAAAGAATAGCTATTATATAATTAAGCACCGGAATATTTTTCTTTTTTTCTTTTGCACCCTCGTATAAAAGCTTGTATTCCTCCGCTTTTTCAAGATTGCCACTTTTGAGTGCATCACGCATACGCACATAGTTATAATCCATACCCGCACCTCCACATTTGAATTCATTATACCACAAAGAACGTATAATTTCAATATATTATTTAACAGCAGCAAGTTTGTTTTCAATTTCTTCTTGACTTATCACAAAATATACAATATAATCAAATCAGAACATAAAAGGAGTTTTAAAAATGGCAACAAGTATTTTTTCTGTAATTTCAGCAATTTCAGGAACGCTTATATCCGCTAACGGAATTGCACTTGCGTGCGGTAATGCAAAAAATATCGGTACATATCTCACAATCGCTTTAGGTGTTATCCTTATACTGATTTCAATTTTCAGGAAGCTTGTTAAGAAACTTTTTATTTATCCGCTTTTTAAACTGTTGTCAGTTTTAGCCTGTATAGCTCTGGTGGTCGGTATTATAAGTTCAGTGGCTTTATGTATATACGGAAATGCCGATACTGCAACATACGAAGAGGATTACCTGATAGTCCTCGGTTGCGGACTTAACGGCAGTACCCCGTCGGAATCTCTTGTCAAAAGACTTGATAAAGCAATTGAATACTCAAGCCGGAATACTGATTGCAAGATAATAGTAACAGGCGGTCAAGGGTCAGGCGAAGACGTAAGTGAGGCTGAAGCAATGTACATATATCTTGTTGAAAACGGTATAAATCCCGAACGCATAATCAGAGAAGATGCTTCTACTTCAACTACCGAAAATTTCGAGTTCTCAAACAATATAAC
>JAFODX010000171.1 GCA_017380475.1 Clostridia bacterium | reverse complement strand
GAAAATAACTGAAGAAAAGAAAATCGGACTTTCGCTTCCGTCATTGCGTATTGATAATTTCTCTCTTGAGCTTATGGAAAAGGTTCAGAAGGTCAGAAAATCAGGTATAACATTCGCACCTGAGGCAGGAACGCAGAGATTGAGAGACGTTATAAACAAGAACATAACGGAAGAAAATATATTGGAATCAACTGCACTTCTTTTTGCAGGTGGCTGGACAAATGTTAAGCTCTATTTTATGATAGGCCTGCCGACTGAAACAGACACAGATGTTGTTGGCATAGCTGAACTTGCAGGCCGTGTGCTTGATGTGTATTTTGATATACCAAAGGAAGAACGTGCAAAGAACATAAATATAACTGTAAGCTCATCATCGTTCGTACCAAAACCGTTTACTGCATTTCAGTGGGTGGGTATGAACTCACGTGAGGAGATTATACGTAAGCAGAAGCTTATAAAGGATTCAATTCCGTCAAAGCGTATCCGCTATACTTATCACGACAATCAGACAAGCTATCTTGAGGGTGTATTCTCACGTGGAGACAGACGTCTTTGTAAGTCTATTATAAAAGCAGTTGAGCTTGGCTGTAAGTTTGACGGCTGGGGCGAATTCTTTGACTTTGATAAATGGATGCAGGCATTTAGCGAAACGGGGATTGACCCTGATTTCTATACAGCAAGAGAGCGTTCGTATGATGAAGTTCTGCCGTGGGACCATATTGATGTAGGTGTCACAAAAGAGTTTCTGATGTGCGAGAACGAAAAGGCTAAGGCTGAATCGACTACTCCGCATTGTCGTCTGGAATGTTCAAAATGCGGTGCACAGAGATTTAAAACCGGTGTATGTACCGAGAGAAGAGGTGCAGACAATGGCTAAATATATAGTTAAATACGGCCGTGATGACCGTGTTAAGTTTATTTCGCATCTTGATTTTGTAAGATGCTTTCACAGAGCAGTAAGACGTTCAGCACTCAATTTTGAGTTTTCTCAGGGCTTTAATCCGCATCCGGTGATGACTATTGCACAGCCGCTACCGGTATGTGTTACGAGTGAGAGCGAGTATATGAAGGTCGGTTTTGTTACTGATATGTCGGATGATGAAATAAAAGACGAGCTGAACCGTTCAATGCCTCCGGGCTTTACCGTATATAAAGTAAAGCGTGTAGAGAGCAAAGAAATAGACCTTACAAAAATCAACAAGGCAGAATATGTTACGGAGATAGAATGTGAAACACCGTGTGATATTGAAAGACTGCTTGCAGAAAACGAACTGGTTGTACCTAAAAAGACGAAAAGCGGTATAAAAGATTCAGATATCCGTCCGCATATATTTGAGATTGAAAATCTCGGTTTTTCAGACGGGGTTATGACCGTACGTATGATAGTTTCGTGCGGAAGTGACTACAACTTAAAACCGCAGACGGTTGTTGATGCGGCAGAGAAATATATAGAAGGCTTCGTACCGACATTCTCTGTATCACACAGAAAACAGATGCTGATTGATAAAAAAGAAGTAATGTAAACAAGGAGAACATAATGTTTGCAAACGATATAAGTATAGACCTCGGCACAGCGACAATGCTTGTGTACATAAAAGGCAGAGGCATAGTGCTTAAAGAACCGACGGTTATTGCTGTAAACACCGACACAAACGAGGTTGTTGCAGTGGGCAGTGAGGCAAGCAAGATGCTTGGCAGAACACCGCCTAATATAAGGGCAGTGCATCCGTTGCGTGACGGTGTTATATCTGATTATACCCTTGCAATTGAAATGATAAAACGGCTGATAAAACGTGTTATCAGTAAAGTCAGCGGCAGACCGCGTATTATGATGTGTGTACCGTCAGGTGTTACTGACGTTGAGCAGCGTGCGGTAATTGATGCAGCACGTGAGGTTGGTGCAAAAGATATATATGTGATAGAAGAACCGGTTGCAGCAGCACTTGGTGCAGGCTGTAAGATATGGCGTCCGCACGGCTCAATGGTAATAGATATCGGCGGCGGAACAACGGATATTGCGGTTATATCACTTGGCGGCGTTGTTGTAAGCCGTTCGCTTAAAATCGCAGGTGACGAGGTAACTGACGAAATAATCAAGTTCATGCGTCGTGAGATGAAACTCCATATAGGAGTTGTAACCGCAGAAAAACTTAAAGAAACAATCGGCGGTGTGATGCCGAGGGACAAGGAAATTTTCTGTGAAGCAAAGGGTGTATGCACAATTACGGGATTCCCGAAAAAAGTAACGGTTTCGTCAAATGATTTGTGCACAGTATTTGAGGAGTTTGTGTTTAATATAACCGAGCGTGTTCGGGAGGTTCTGGAAGAAACTCCGCCGGAACTTCAGGGCGACATAATCCTCGACGGAATTATGATGACCGGTGGCGGTTCTTTGCTTTACGGTCTTGATGAACGAATAGGAAAAGCAATAGGTGTAAAATGTATTCCGGCAGAGAATATAACTGAATGTGTTGTTAAAGGTTCAGGTATTGCACTTGGCAATATTGATATTACAACTGACCCGACACATATTTATCACAAAAAAGCTTATATCAAAGAGTAAGAAAAATGATAGAATTAAACGAAACACTTGACGATTTGCAGAACGGGTATTATATAATACAGAAAAATGACGGATTCAGATTCGGAATTGATGCAGTGTTGTTGTCGGATTTCGCAAAATCTGCAACGGGTAAGGTTATGGATTTGTGTACAGGCACAGGAATAATACCGCTTCTGCTTTCTGCAAAATCAAAGGCAGTGCATATTGATGCGGTGGAAATACAGCCTGAAATTGCTGATATGGCAAAACGCAGTGTAGAATACAACTCTCTTCAGAGCAAGATAAATGTTGTATGTGTCGACCTTAACGATGCACCGCAAATTTTTGGCAAAAGCATATACGATACCGTAACGGTCAATCCGCCGTATATGCGTACGGGTTCGGGCTTGCTTAATGAAACTGATACAAAAACTGTGTCACGTCACGAAATCAAATGCAATCTTGACGATGTTATACGTGTATCGGCACAGCTCCTGAAACCGCATGGAAAAATGTTTATGGTACACCGTCCGTCACGGCTTGCTGAAATATTTTCGGCAATGCGTGAATATAAGCTTGAGCCTAAAATTATGCGATTGATAGCCCCGTGTGAAGACAAGGAAGTAAACCTTGTCCTTATATGCGGAATCAAGTGTGCAAAAAGCGACCTTAAAATTATGCCGACACTTTATGTCTATAATAAGGACGGCGGATATACAAAGGAGATAGATGAAATTTATGGCAGATGAAAAGGGAACACTTTATCTGTGTGCCACACCGATAGGTAATCTTGGTGATATTTCAAAGCGTTGTCTTGAAATTCTTGAATCAGTGGACCTGATAGCTGCAGAGGACACAAGACGTACGTTGCAATTGCTTAACCATTTCGGAATAACAAAGGCACTTACAAGTTATCACGAACATAACAAGAAAGCAAAGGGTGAGTACATTATCAGCTTGCTTCTTGAGGGAAAAAACGTGGCACAGGTATCAGATGCCGGAACACCTGCCATATCAGACCCCGGTGAAGACCTTGTAAAGCTTGCAATAGAAAACGGGATAGAAGTAACATCAGTTCCCGGCCCTGTTGCAGGCATAACTGCACTTATACTTTCAGGACTTCCGGCGGCACGGTATGCGTTTGAGGGGTTTCTTTCAACAAACAAACGAAACCGTTACGAGCATCTTGAAAGTGTCAGAAATGATACACACACATTGATTTTTTATGAAGCACCTCACAAGCTTCTTACAACGCTTAATGATATGCGTGATGTGTTTGGCGGTGAGCGAAGAATAGCACTTGCCAGAGAGCTTACAAAGCTTCACGAGGAAATAATAAGAACTACAATCAACGGTGCGATAGAGCATTATGCTGAAAAATCACCGAGAGGTGAGTATGTCCTCGTAATTGAGGGCGCAACAGAGACTTCGGAGGAAGAATGTTTCTGGCAGGATATGAGTATCACAGAACACGTTGATAAGTATATTGCAGATGGCATGGCACAAAAAGACGCAATAAAAGCGGCGGCACAGGACAGAGGTGTGCCAAAGCGTGATATATACGCAGAGTATCACGGTATATAAAGGAGGATTAAGATGGGAAAGAAAAAAATCGGTCGTAAACTGTTATTGGCAACGGCGGCGGCTACTGCTGTATACACTGTAGCTACGGGAAAAGGTCCGTTCAATAAATACAGATTCAAAAAGCAACACGAAGAACTATCAGCATATGTGGAGTCAAAGTACCCCGGTTGCACATACGGACCAATAAGTGCGCACGGCAGTGGTTGGGCATCTGTCATACTCAAAAATGGTACGCCTGTAAGCTATGTGTACTTCACCAGAACCGGAGACGGAACTTATATTTATACAGAACTTGACGAACAGATAAAATGAGTAACACATTTTTCGTTTCCTGAATAGTATATACTACAATTCAGGAAAAGGAGGTCAGAATTATGTGTTTATTCGGTAACAACAACGGCGGTTGCGAGTGGATTTGGATTCTTATTATAATCCTTTTGGTATGCTGCTGCGGAGAGAACAACTCTAACAACGGTTGTGGCTGCAACAACAGCGTTTGCTGCTAATAAGTTTAAAAAAGCTCCCTTTATTAAGGGAGTTTTTTATTTGCTTTTTTGTTTATAAATGTCTTGAAGAATTTGAAGGTCTGTGGTATAATGAATCTATAAACTCAAAAGGAGAAATGAAAATGGTAAAACACGTAATTTTATGGAATCTCAAAGAAGAATATTCCGCTGCAGAAAAGGAAGAAATCAAGAAAAACATAAAGGCAGGCATAGAGAGCCTTAACGGTAAAATACCGGGACTTATAGATATAAAGGTACATATAACGGGACTTGCGTCATCAACTGCTGACCTTATGCTTGACTCAACATTGGAGAGCGAGGAGGCACTTAAAAACTATGCAGTGCATCCTGAACACGTAGAGGTTGCAAACACAATTGTGCGTCCGCATACAGCTAAAAGAAGCTGTCTTGATTTTGAAATCTGATAAATGAGAGGTAAAGGTGAATGATTGAGTTCAGTACGGTTTTCGGCACTAGCGGAAACAGCACGGTCGACAGATTGAACGTAACCAACCTCGTAGTTTCAAAATCACAGCGAAAAATCAAGATTGAGGTCGCAAACCAACTCTCTGATGTAATCCGGAACCTTGCAATTGAGCAGGTTGTAAAATATACAGGAAACGCTGATATAGAGCTTGTAGAAGACCCAAAATACAAAAACGAGACAAAGAACGTAATGGTATATAAAATTGCATCGGCAAAACCGGTTGAGGATTCGGGTCCTGAAATAATCGGAAGAGCCACCGCAGAGGATATGCTTATAGGCAGACCAATACGTGACGAGGAAATTGCGTCAATCGCATCAATAAACGAAAACTCGGGCAGAGTAACGGTGTCCGGGCGTATTTTTGATGCAGATGAGCGTGCTATAACTACTAAAGCCGGTAAGGAAATGCACATCGTGACATTTTACTTAACCGATACAAACTCAGCAATCACCGTAAAGCTTTTCGTAAATAAGGG
>JAFODX010000170.1 GCA_017380475.1 Clostridia bacterium | reverse complement strand
CTCAATCATACCCTTGATGATTACTGAGTCGCTGTGCTCAACGTTTTTCGGATATCTTGGTTTTGGAATAAGTGTACACGATGTGTTTGAAGTAAAAGAATATCAGAACACGCTCTCGGAACAAGAGATACTTTCCCGTGCAGAGGAAGTGCTTGAAGAACGTATATGCAAAGAACTCGGTACGGAAGCAGAAAAAATCGAAGAACGGCTTACATACAGTAAAGACGGAGATAATTATACTGTCACACTGAGAATGAATTTCAGAGAAAACATAGGTATAAAAATACCACAGGAGGAGTGAAAAGGTTGATAAAACGAATGATAGAGGTGCCTGAAAATATAGAGGTTTCAGAACTTTTCGGTCAGTTTGATTCGAATATGAAACTTATTGAAAAGGCGTTTGGTGTGAATATCTCATTACGTGAGGACGGAATACGCATAACGGGTGAGGATATAAGCGTTGAGCGTGCCGGCAATGTTGTGCATATGTTGATAACGATGCTGTGCGACAACGAGCGTATTGACGAACAGAAAATAATGTATGCAATATCGGTCGAGCAGGAGGGTGGCGGAATTGATGTTTCAAAGCTCGGTTCGGACTGTGTTGCTATAAATATAAAAGGTCAGCCGATTAAGACTAAAACATTTGGTCAGAAAAAGTATGTCGAGGCGATAGACAAAAACACGATTGTGTTCGGAATAGGTCCGGCAGGTACAGGAAAAACGTATCTGGCGGTAGCAAAGGCGGTTACGGCGCTAAAACGCCGTGAGGTAAGCCGTATAATTCTGACCCGTCCGGCAGTTGAGGCGGGAGAAAAACTCGGTTTCTTGCCGGGTGATTTGCAGAACAAGGTTGACCCGTATTTAAGACCGCTTTATGACGGCATGTACGAAATGCTTGGTGGCGAGGGTTTTTTACGCTATCAGGAACGTGGCGTGATTGAGGTTGCACCGCTTGCGTATATGCGAGGCAGAACGCTTGACAATGCGTTTATCATCCTTGATGAGGCGCAGAACACCACGCCCGAACAGATGAAAATGTTCTTAACCCGTATCGGCTACGGTTCACACGCTATTGTGACCGGTGATATCACGCAGATTGACCTGCCCGGTGATAAGAAGTCGGGACTTAAAGAGGCGATGAAGATATTAAGCGGTATAGAGGGCATTGCATTCTGTAAGTTCACCGAAAAAGACGTTGTGCGTCACCCGTTGGTACAGGAAATTATTAAGGCATATGCAAAGTATGACGAAGAGCGTGAAAGAAGAAGAGTACAGAAAAAATAATTTATAGCACACTGTGGATAACACGAAAGGAAAAAGTATGGTAGAATTCATAACAGAGAACGAAACAGACGAAATCATAGCAGAAGAACAGATAGCAGAACTTAATGCTGTTTGCTGTGAGATAATGAAAAATGAAGAATGTAATTTTGACGCTGAAATAAGTCTGACATTTACTGATAATGAGGGTATTCGTGAGATTAACCGTGACTACCGTGATATAGACCGCCCGACAGACGTGCTTTCGTTTCCGATGCTTGAGTTTGGCGATGAGGAAGAAGATGCGGAGTTTGAGACAGAGGACGGGCTTGTGATGCTGGGTGATATTGTAATATCAATCGAGCGTGCAAGGGAGCAGGCTGAAGAATTCGGACATTCTTTACGCCGTGAACTTGCGTTTCTGGTTGCACATTCGATGCTTCATCTTCTCGGTTATGACCATGTAGACGATGCGGTGGGTGAAAAAATGATGATTGAAAAGCAGGATATGGCACTCAATGCGCTTGGTATCACGAGAGATATTTAATGGATAGAGAAAGGGAAAGTATGGATAAAAAATTCAAATCCGGCTTCTGTGCGATAATAGGTATGCCGAACGTCGGAAAATCAACACTACTTAATTCTATAGCGGGACAGAAAATTGCGATTATATCTGATAAACCCCAGACAACACGAAATAAAATCCTTGCGATATATTCAACAGATACAGAGCAGATTATGTTTACCGACACACCGGGAATACATAATCCTCATAATAAGCTTGGCGAATATATGGTAAGAATGGCAAATGAGAGTATGCGTGATACTGACGTTGTACTGTTTGTAGTTGATGCACAGAAAGGTATGCGTGAAAAGGAACGTGAGATTGCCGAGAATATCGGCAACATCGGCATCCCGTGTATACTTGTTATAAACAAGGTTGACCTTATCAAAAAAGAAAATCTTCTTCCGCTTATAGCAGATTTTTCAAGTCTTAACGATTTCGAGGCGATAATTCCGATAAGTGCGAAAGAGAATGACGGTATAGACAGACTCATTGAAACTATAACAGATTATATTGAAGAAGGTCCTATGTTCTATGATGAGGATATGGTAACGGATCAGCCCGAAAAGGCTATTGCTGCGGAGATTATCCGTGAAAAGATGTTGTGGCTGCTTGATAAGGAAATTCCTCACGGTATCGCTATTGAGATTACAAGAATGAAAGAAAAAGGGAAAGTAACCGAGATAAATGCTACTATATGCTGTGAAAAGAAAAGTCACAAGGGCATTATAATAGGAAAGAACGGTGAGATGCTCAAAAAAATAGGTACAATGGCAAGAGCTGATATAGAAAAAATGCTTGAGAAGAAGGTTTATCTTGAGCTGTGGGTGAAGATAAAGACCGACTGGCGTAACAGTGATTTTCTGATAAAGAACTTTGGCTATCGGGACGATGATGAAATCTGATGGACGATTTAGTATACAGAGGTATAATAATCAGGCAGGCAAATTACGGTGATGCGCACAGAATGCTCTGGATATTTACCGAAACGGACGGCATAATCAAAGCCGTACGGTACGGGATACGGGGGAAGAAAACTTCAAATGCAGCGGCTTTTCAGTTGTTTTCGTATGCTGATTTCAAACTTCGCCCGTCAAGAGGCGATATAATGACAGCAGTTTCTGCAGATGTAATTGACGGATTCTATCCTGTGAGTGAAGATATAAAGAAGCTGTCGCTTGTGACATATCTGTCTGATATTACGTTTTCGATTTTGGGCGAGGCAAATCCGGACAAGCGTATACTTGCACTGTTTTTAAACGCAGTATATGCGGCGGCATACCGTGATGAGATGTGGCAGAAACTCAAAACTGTATATGAACTCAAGCTTATGTCATTAGGTGGTTTTTTGCCAAAACTTGACAAATGTATGGTATGCGGCGGTGCGCCCGAATATTTCAGTTGTGATAAAGGCTCGGTTGTGTGCCGTCTCCATCACTCGGCGGGAGATATAAAGCTTGACGAGGTGCTTTTGTCGCTTATGAGATATATATCTGCCTGTGAAATAAAAAAGATGCTTTCATTTAATGTTGAAAATCAAGATGTTTTCGGCAGACTGAATGAAATAACCGAAAAATATGTGCGTTTGCAATGTGATATGGAATTCAAGAGTCTGAAATATTTCTATGTGATATGTGATATGTAGTCATATTTGGTAGATTTTTATAAAAACAACGGCTGATATCACTCCAAAGTTAACTAATTCACAAAAATTGAAAAAATTAAAAAAATTTTAAAAAAAGACTTGAAATTTGATTTCAAATGTAGTATACTATTACAGTATTATGTATTAAATTTGTGGAGGTGTAAACTTTGCCGAACATTAAATCAGCAAAAAAGCGTGTTAAAGTAATCGAGAAAAAGACTGCTATAAACACAGCTCGTAAGACTGCTCTTAAGACTGCTATAAAGAAGTTTGATGCAGCAGTTGAGGCAGCAGACAAGGCTACAGCAACAACTTTGTTTAACGACGCCGTTAAGAAGCTCGACCAGGGCGTAGCACACGGTATCTTGCACAAGAACAAGGCTGCAAGAAAGAAGTCACAGTTGGCTGTTAAGCTTGCAAAGCTTGCGTAAGTAAAAAGAGAAGGGGTGTTGCATAGACAACATCCTTTTTTGTTACGAAAGGACAGATTGTATGAAAGGATTGTATATACACATTCCGTTTTGCATAAAAAAATGTGCGTACTGCGATTTCATATCATTCCCGGATTGTGACGGAAAGTTTGATGCATACGTTGATGCGTTGATAAACGAAATGAAATGCTATAAAGGCACAGAGATTGATACTGTATTCATTGGCGGCGGTACACCGTCTGTTTTACCTTCTTATTTAATAAGTAAATTGTGTGATGCAGTAAATGAGAATTTCGTGCTTTCTGATGATGTGGAATGGACAATGGAGTTAAATCCGGGAACGGTTACGCCGGAAAAAATACAGGCAATGCTTTGTGGCGGAATAAACCGTGTGAGTGTAGGGGTACAGTCGTTTAATGACGAAGAACTGCAGGCTGTCGGACGTATTCATAACAGTCGTGAGGCAATAAGCACGGTGGTTGAGCTTTCAAGCGCAGGTTTTACAAATATCAGTATTGACCTTATGGCATCGCTGCCGTATCAGACAGAGGAAAGCTTTAAAGCATCGTTAAAGATGGCGGTATCGTTGCCTGTAACTCACATAAGTGTGTACAGTCTTATAGTAGAGGACGGAACACCAATAAAAGAAAAATACGACAGTGGGGAATACGAAACACCCGATGAAGATGACGATCGTGATATGTACTCATTCACTGCAGAGTTTCTGAAACAGCACGGATTCTCAAGATACGAAATCTCAAACTATGCAAAACCGTTTTATGAGTCACGTCATAATCTTAAGTATTGGGAGTGCGACGAATATATCGGCATAGGCGTTGCGGCACATTCATATATTGACGGGATGCGTTCGTATAACACGGATGAATTGTCAGAATACCTTGGCGGTGTTACAGAATCCGGAAGAGACATACTTGAGGATTCGGACAAAAGAGGAGAATTTATGATGCTCG
>JAFODX010000169.1 GCA_017380475.1 Clostridia bacterium | reverse complement strand
GCATATGCTATATATAGCACCTGTTATTATGGCGGATTTGCCGGAAACGGATTTCATGAGAATAGAGCGTATAGTGACAGAAAAAACCGTTTGTGATGCCCCGTATGACGTTATGTATATAGACTATATAATTGCTAAAATATGTATGTATCAGCGTGATTTTGGTGCGTACAATCAGTTTATGACCTGTTTTAATTCCAGATTGAATGCGTATAAGAAATGGATTACAAATCAGTTGCCTCAAGCGGGTGGCCGCCTGAAAAACTGGTGGTAAGGAATCAGGAAAGGAGATGTAAGTAATGAGTTCATTGATTAATATAACTCCTGCAGACTATACAGAAGATAGTATAGTAGAGAACTGGGCAGGAGAATATGCAGAAAAAAGTATTCGTGAACATAAGCAGGCAGAAGTGATTGATCATCCTGACGGGTGCGTGACTTCAGAGAAACTGTCTGAGGAGGTTCGCGAAATAATCAGTTATTCGGCAGAAACAGCAGAACTTGCAAAAAGCACTGCGGACAGGTCAGTTGCAATTGCTGGCTCGGCAAAAGAAATAGCTGAGTTTACAAAAACTGAAGTAACTGCAAGGGCGGATGATGCATATAATCTATCAAAATCTGCCGCTGACGGAACTGATGCTGCAAATGAAAGAATACTTGTAGTGGAAAATGAGCTCCGCGCTGTAAACACCGATATTGCGACTATGCAGGAAGATATAATGGAACTGAAAATTAAAACCGGTGATATTGAGATCTTGACGGGCGATATTGATGCTGCACTTGACAGCATCATATCAATTCAGAATCAACTTATGGGGGTGAGTGAATGAGTATAGCAGAAAAACTTACAACCATAGCAGAGAATGAACAAAAGGTGTATGACAAGGGTGTTGAGGATGGTAATATAATAAAGTATGCCACAAGTTGGGAATATATGTTTTATGCGGGTGCGCGTAATCATTTATTGCCCTATATCAAATATAACGATACGGAAAACGTAACCAATATGAAAAGTGCATTTTACAAAAATGACAGTGTTAATGAAATACCAATTGTAAACACTAGTAAAGTAATTGATTTTTATTATTTTTGCAATGGAGCAAAAACACTTCAAAGTGTACCTGACCTGGATTATAGTAAAGCTGAAAATATGTCTTGCGCTTTTCAAAACTGTAAAAAGCTAAAAAAAGTATCAGATTTAGATTTGAACAATGCTGATACCGTGTCATATCTGTTTGCTGGATGCGAGGGGTTGAACCGCGTTGAACGGATACAGGCAAGAAAAGCAACAAATACCAAGAGTATGTTTAATAATTGCCCGTACGTAGTTACCATAGCCGCATTGGACATTTCGGGTTCGGATGACGGCTCGACAATGTTTTATTACTGTGCTAACCTAAAAAATATAACTTTTGAAGGTAGTATAAAGGCAAAGTATTTAAACTTTTCCTATTCTGAATTACTGACCTATGAAAGTATTATGGGCATCATCAATGCTCTTATTGATAGAAGCGAAGAAACTACTGCACAAAATATAACTTTTGGTACTGTAAATCTTGGGAAGTTAACTGATGCAGAAAAAGCTATAGCTACAGAAAAGGGGTGGACTTTAGTATGATATTATCAACAATTGAATTAAGAAAGCTTGAGGCAAGCGACGGTATGACGCTTACCGATGGTGAGGCGTACGGTAAAGAAATTTATCTGGGTAAGAATGATTCACCGGACAACTGGTACGAAATAACCGACGAAGAATATAAGACGATTGTAGCAGAACAGGAGGCAGGTGAAAAAAATGACGGTTAAAAATATACTGTGTACAGTGTTCGGGATAGTCGGTGCTGCTATTTCGAAATTGTTCGGGGGCTGGGATGCGGCACTTACAACGCTTATAATCTTTATGGCAATTGATTATTTGAGCGGTGTGGTTGTTGCCGGAGTCTTTCATAAAAGCAATAAAAGCAAAAGCGGAGGACTTAAGAGCACAATTGGTTGGCAGGGGATTTGCCGTAAGGGCATAACGCTTGCAATTGTCCTGATAGCGTGCAGACTGGATTTGATTTTGGATACTTCTTATGTAAAAGATGCGGTTGTGATAGGCTTTTGCGTAAATGAACTTATAAGTATAGTTGAAAATGCAGGACTTATGGGTGTACCAATGCCGGGCGCTATTATGAAGGCAATAGATATACTTAAAAACAAAGGTGATAACAGTGATAGTAACAGAAATTGATTGGAAATGGAAAAGTGGCCTGAGCGTCCGTGCCAAAACAAATTATGTAGTGCTTCACCATGCGGCGGCTAAAGCGTGTTCACCGTATCAGGTAGACAGCTGGCATAAAGCAAACGGCTGGAGCGGGATAGGGTATCACTATTTCATAAGAAAAGACGGAACGATATACAGAGGAAGACCTGAATGGGCAACAGGTGCTCATGCACAGGGCAAAAATCATGAAAGTATCGGAATCTGTGTTGAGGGTAATTACGATGAGGAGTATATTATGCCGGACGACCAGAAAGAGGCGGTTAAAGCAGTATTGCGTGATATCAAATTGAGATATCCCAATACGACAGTAAAAGGTCATAAGCACGTGGGTGCAACAGGATGCCCCGGTAAATACTATCCGTTGTCCGAAATGATGACTTATTACAGAAATATAATTCCAAAAGAAAGTGAGAAATTGAATATGACACAGTACGAAGAACTGAAAAAAGAAATAGACACTCTGAAGACAAGAATAGGATATTTTAATTATATTGATGAAAATATGAATGAGTCATACAAGCCTACCGTGCAGAAACTTGTTGATATTGGTGTTTTGCGGGGTAATGAAAAAGGCGAACTTATGCTTACAACGGATATGATGAGAATATTCACAGTGCTTGACAGAACAGGTGTATTTAATTAAAAAAGTAAAAAGAGCAGTTTTCTGCTCTTTTTGCTTGTGAAAAAACATCAATAGAAAATGGTGTAAAGGTATGAAAAGCTAGACAAGTTGCACAGATATGAAAAAAAGTAAAAAAAAATGAAAAAAAGTGTTGACAAGAGGAGAAGTATGTGGTAAACTAATATAGCTGTCGCAGTTGGCGGCAGGATGTACATTGAAAAATGAACAGTGTGAGTTCTTGAAGTGTAGAATTAAAATACACAATCAATTACTAATGAGTTTTT
>JAFODX010000168.1 GCA_017380475.1 Clostridia bacterium | reverse complement strand
TTAACGAGAACAAAGAGAAAGAAAAAGAGGCATATAAAATATGTGCCGAAAAAATAGAAAAACACGGGCTTGAAATGAAGCTTGTCGAAGTTGAATATACATTTGACGGAAGTAAAATACTGTTCTATTTCACATCAGACGGCAGAGTGGATTTCCGTGAGCTCGTAAAAGACCTTGCGGCAGTTTTTAAAACGAGAATAGAGCTTCGCCAGATAGGCGTAAGAGACGAATCGAAGAGTCTTGGCTCTATCGGTGTCTGTGGCAGAAACCTTTGCTGTTCACAGTTTCTGGAGGAGTTTGTTCCTGTATCAATAAAGATGGCAAAGGAGCAGGGACTCTCGCTTAACCCGACAAAAATTTCAGGTGCGTGCGGAAGACTTATGTGCTGTCTTAAGTATGAGCAGGACACATATGAGGCACTTAACCGTGAAACCCCCTCAACAGGCACTGTCGTAGAAACTCCGGAGGGAAGAGGAACTGTATCGGCAGTTTCGCTTTTAAAGGGACGTGTAAGTGTGCGTCTTGAGGACGGCGATGAAACGACATTGCGTGATTTTGCGGTAAACGAGGTTGAGGTATACGACCCGGATAAAAAAGTACCGAAAAAGCCTGTACCTGAGAAAGAACCCGTAGTTACGGAACCGGGTGACGGTGAAGAAAAGGCAGAAAAGAAAAACCGCAATCGCAACCGTAACCGTAAAAAGAACACAAAAAAGAAAAATGATGCTGAATAAGCACGGAAACCGTAAGAAATATTGCTGAATTTACAAATAATTTTTAAATAATACTTGAAGTTATGGTAAAACAGTGATATAATTATAATAAGGACGAAAGTCTAAAAAACTTCAGGAGGTAGAACCATGGCTTACAAAATTGATGTTGATGCATGTATAAGCTGCGGCGCTTGTGCTGCAGATTGTCCGGTAGACGCAATTTCCGAAGGCGATGCAGCATACGTAATTGATGCAGATACTTGCATTGAGTGTGGCGCTTGTGCTGATACTTGCCCGGTTGGTGCACCGGTTGCTGAATGATTTAATATCATGTAGGGCGTTATGCGATACCCTGTGGGTATCGGATCGCCCTTATTTTTTGTAAGAAATTAAAATACATATAAGGAGGTGTGAAAGATGAAAAAGTGCAGATTGGCAGGTATTCTTCTATGGATTATGCTGTTTGTGGCAGGCTGCGGCTGCAGCGGCGGTGATATCGTTTCGGAAAAGGAAACAAAGCGTAAGGAATCAACGGGCGACAGCTGGACTGTTATGATTTATATGCTTGAATCGGGCATAGAGGAAAAATATAACCGTGTCAGTGAAGTGCTGGGCTCACTCTCCTATGACCTCCCTCAGAACATAAACGTAGTGGTTGAGGTCGGCGGTTGTGAAAACGGCTGGAGTACAGACGGGATAAAAGCTGATAAGCTTCAGGATTATGCCGTGCAGAAGAACGGTATCCGTCTTATATCGGAAAGAGACCTTGAGAATATGGGCAAAAGCGATACGTATTCATCTTTCATATCCCGTACAGTGAAGAAATATCCGGCAGACAGATATATCAGCGTAATCTGGGGCGACGGCGGAGGAATCATTAACGGTGCAGGCCGTGATGTTTTGTATAATAACGACCCTCTTACGCCTGATGAAATAGCAACAGCACTGAAAAAGGCTGGAACGAAGCTTGATATAATAGGTTTTGATTCGGGCTTTATGTCTGATATGGAAACCGCATCTTTGATTGCCCCGTATGCAGACTACATGGTAGCGTCGCAGGATTTTATGCCGTTTAACGGCTGGGATTACCGTAATCTTTTCAAGACTATATCAGAGACACCGTCGGTGACCCCCGAAGCAGTAGGTCAGGTTATATGTGACGGAGTCGGGGAAAAGGCATCTGCAGGGCAGGAAATGTTTTTGTCAATGGCTTTGATTGATTTGTCAGAGATGGCGTTTGTCAACAGAGAATTTGATGCAACAGCAGACAGTATGGTATCAATGTGCGAAGATATTGAAAAACTGCGTGTAATGACTGCGCTGATAGATTCCGCACCGTGTTTCGGTGCAAACTCTGTTTACGAGGGCTATTCAAATCTCGTTGACCTTGATGCGTTTGTGAACGCAGTTATAACAGCATCACAAAGCAGGGATTCTGATATAACAGAAGCAATAGAACGTGCAGTTATATATAAGGTTAATGGAGAGTTTTATGAATCGTCCTGCGGTCTGAGTGTGTACTATCCCAAAAACAGACTTCCGCAGGAAATTAACAGGTATAAAAAAATCTGTAAAAGTGAAAAATACAAGGAATATCTTGACAAATCCACAGCAAGCACGTCCATAACACAAAGGACGGCAGATTACCGTGAAACGGAGGCGTGGAAAAAGTACAGCGGGATTTCAGACGCTTATATGAACGCAGAACCCGACCTCAGAGGCGGATATATGTTATCCGCATCAAATGATAATACATTTATAAACATCGGAGTTACTTTGTACAAATACAGTGAAGAAGACGGTTTATATATGCGACTGCATACCGATAATGATGTATACTACAGTAACATAACAAATACGTATGAAAACACTCTTAAAAACAGCCAGCTGAAGATGAACGGCATAGCTGTGGAATCGTATCCTGTAACATCGTGGGGGGATATGAGCATATATTCAATTCCGGTAATATACGATGAACGGACCACGAATCTTCGTATACTTTGCGAAAAGGACGAGAATAAATACACGTACAAGGTTTTAGGAATATTTGACGGTACATCAGACCGCAAATACAAAGTCCCGTCTTCAGGTGACACGATAACGCCGATATATTCAATATACGGCGGTACACAAAACCAGTATATTGAGGGTAAGGAATTAAACCTTGTTTTTGGCGGTCTCAACATAAAAGAAAAGGATTTAGACGACGGCGAATACCTCATATCATATACAACATGTGACCTGTACGGAAAAAAGACGGAGAGTAAAACTACAAACGTAAAAGCAATAAAGGGAAAAATGCAGATTTCAAAATAACTGGCTGAAAGGAGCATAACAATTCATATGAGACGACTTATGGCAATCTGGCTCGGAAAGATGGTCTTTCTTGCCGGAAAAATAACAAAGAGACAGACATCGTCAGCACCGGGTGAGCTGGCACTTAAAGTCTGTCCGACACTTATAAGCGATATGAATAAAAGAGTAGCAAAGAAAATAATTGTTACCTGCGGAACAAACGGTAAAACCACGACTAATAACGTCATTTGTTCAGCTCTTGAAGCCAAGGGCTACAAGGTTATATGTAACCGTATAGGTGCTAATATGCTCTCAGGAGCAGTTACTGCATATATTGAGTCTGCAACATTATCAGGAAAAATCAATGCAGATTATGCCTGCCTTGAAATAGACGAGGCATATGCAAGAATTATATTCAGGCAGATAAAACCTGATGTAATGGTAATAACAAACCTTTTCCGTGACCAGCTTGACCGTTACGGTGAGCTTGATGGTACAGTGAAGCTTATAAACGATGCAATTGATATGGCAGACGGTGTGACGCTTGTTTTAAATGCGGACGACCCGGTATGTGCACAGTTCGGCAAAAAGGAAAATGTAAAAGCACTTTATTACGGTGTATCAGAAAAAGTACTTGAAGACGAAGACAACGCAAAGGAAGGCAGATTCTGCCCTGTCTGCGGAAGTGCACTTTCGTATAACTACCATCATTACAGTCAGCTGGGCGATTTCTTCTGCCCCGGTTGTGATTATAAGCGTCCTGACCCTGATTATGTAATAAACAACGTAAAACTTGGTGTTCCGATGAGCTTTGCGATAAACGGTGAGGCGTATACTGTAAACTATAAAGGTTTCTATAATATCTTAAATCTTTCGGCGGTATATACTGCATTATGTGCAGCCGGAGAATCGGTTGAAAACTTTGACCGTCTGCTATCGGGATACAAGCCGCCGTCAGGCAGAATGCAGGAGTTCAATCTGAAAAAACCTGTTGTGCTCAGCCTTTCAAAAAATCCGGCAGGCTTTAATCAGGCGATAACTACGGTAAATGCCGATTCAAGAAAGAAAGACGTAATTCTTGCTATTAACGACGGAGCAGGCGACGGCAGGGATATTTCGTGGATATGGGATGTCAATTTCCAGAAACTGCGTAACGAAAACACAAACACACTTTCAGTAACCGGAGTCCGCCGTTATGATACAGCGTTGCGGTTCAAGTACGATGATACGGAGGTTGATGTGCTGACCGACAGTATGAAGGATGCCATCTTAAAAGCACTCGACACGGATTCAGAGATAATATATGTGATGGTAAACTATACTGCAATGTATTCAACCGAGGCAATTTTAAAAGAGCTTGAAAGGGGATATAAGAATGAAAGTTAAAATAATGCATTTATACCCCGACTTATTAAACCTTTACGGAGATAAAGCAACTGTCCGGAGTCTGTGCCACAGACTGCAAAGACGTGGAATAGATGCTGAGGTTGAAGCACACACATCAGAAAACGGCACACCGGATTTTGCAGATGTTGATATAATAGTCCTTGGCGGAGGCGGCGACCGTGAAGAAAAAACGGTTATGAACCTGCTTCTGAAACAAAAGGACGAGCTCAAAGCATATGTTGATTCAGAGAAAGTAATATTCGCTACCTGCGGGGGTATGGATATGCTGGGTAAATACTGTACGTTCTCCGACGAGACGGTTGAGGGCCCCGGAGTTCTTGATATTTATACAGAACCGGGCACAAAGCGTATGACGGGCGATGTTGTTCTTGATTCGAATATTTTCGACGGCAAAATAGTCGGTTTTGAAAATCGTTCGGGCAAGACAAATACAGGCAGTCTGACACCGCTTGGCAAGGTCCTGACAGGCGGTGGCAATAACTGCGAAGATTTTACTGAGGGCGTCGTTTATAAAAATGTCATAGCAACGCATCTTCATGGTGCGTTATTACCCAAAAACCCGAAGCTTTGCGATTATATACTTGAAAAAGCATTACAAAGAAAGTATATGGAGTTTGCAAAGCTCGCTCCGTTATCGGACGAGCTTGAAAACGAGGCGAACGATTTTATAGTTAAAAGATACGAAAAGTAATAAAAAGGGGTTGTTGTTGTCACAACAGCCCTGTCGTTGTGTAAAGGGAAACAGAAATGAAAAAGATATGGGAACGCATAAAGAATCTGCCCTGGATAAAAATAGCACCTTACGGTGGTATTGTTTTTGGCGTGACACTGTTCCTTGTTTTGTCGGTTACCACTCACAACGACACGGTAAACAAGCGTATTGAGCAGGGAGGACTGGTCACACGTTTCCCGGGCGACCCGACTGCATTTTTTGACGGAAAAGCACCTGATTCGGGACTTGTTCTGTCGTGGCACGATAATGTGGCAAAGCTCAAAACCGGCGAGATAACAACACTTAAGCTTGATGCACAAATATACCCGATAACGCTTCCTGACAGAACTCTCACATACACATCATCAGACCCCGTATGTGCAGAAATAGACGGTGACGGAAACATACTTGCAAAGAAAACGGGCAGTGTTGAAATAACTGTCAGAAACGAAGCAACGGGATTGAGTGCAAAAGCATATCTGCAGGTCATACAGCCTGTTGAAGGGTTTTATATTCATAACAGTTCAATCAATCTCTATACATCAGATACGGGCGTGCGGGTTATTCCGATGATATATCCGGAAAATGCATCAAATACGGCAGTCAAGTGGTATTCAAAAGACCCGAAGATTGTCCAGATAGACCAGACAGGTCACATAAAGCCCATTGCAACGGGTATGACAGAAGTTGTCGGCACAACTGCTGACGGCGGTCTGGTCGCAAAATGTTTTGTAAACGTAATTAACGAAAGCATACGTGTTGAGAATGTAAATATTCTCAACAAAGAAAAAACAGAGATAGAACAGGGCGAAGCACTGCGGTTGTTCGTAGCTGTATCGCCTCAGAACGCACGAAATAAGCATATCACATGGCAGAGTGCCAATAACTCAATTGTTTCAGTTACACAGAACGGTATGGTAAAGGGTGTAACTCCCGGTACGGTAACGGTATATGCAAAAAGCAGTGACGGAGCATACGACAGCTTTGACATCACTGTAAAGGAAAAACACTCATTCACTGTTCCTGAAAACATTCCGCAGTATGTAACGCCGGGCGGTGTTATATATACAGCATATGATATGACAATTGACGAGGCGCTTGACTATCTGATGAAGACGTCGCCTACCTATAACGACGGAACGGGTCTTAAGCCTGCTGAACGTAACCGTGCACGTATATATCTTGACCCGAACGAATTCTCGCAAGGTTCATATAAATACCAGTTTATGGATTTATCGTTCTACAGCGGTGTAAGCCGTGACCGGCTTGCAGCGTTCCTTGACGGAAAGGGTATATTAAGCGGTAAAGCAGATACATTCATAACTGCAGCAAGGCAGTACAAGGTAAACGAACTCTATCTTGTAGCACACGCATGTCTGGAAACCGGTTACGGAACATCGCAGCTTGCAACGGGTGTTACATATAACGGTACAAGAGTGTATAATATGTTCGGCATAGGAGCATATGACAGTGATGCAGTGGGAACGGGTTCAAAAAAAGCATACAATGAGGGTTGGACAACACCTGAGGCGGCTATTATGGGCGGTGCAAAATGGATAAGCGAAAACTATATCAATGCACCTCAGGCAAGACAGAACACACTCTATAAAATGCGATGGAACCCCGCAAATCCGGGACAGCATCTCTATGCAGGCGATATAGCTTGGGCGGTGTCGCAGGCGGTTATAATGGAGAAATTGTTTGCAAACTTTACAGATGTAAATATGAGCTATGAAGTACCTGTATACGCAGGCTCGGTTGCCCCGGTCCTGGACGTGAAGCAGGGTATGTCAGTAACTTGGTAAAAAAAGGGAGGAGAATATAATATGACGGCAATAATCGGAGCAGTAATCCTTACGGCGATGTTTGGAAGCGTCGCATGGGCGTCTATTGAAAAGAACACATTCAAGCGCATACAAAATCCTGACAGGAAGAGTTTAATTATATGGATTATACTCGTTCTGGGTTTTATAGTGCGTATAATTGCTGCGGCAAGCTACAGAGGTCACGAAACAGATATGAACTGTTTTTCGGGCTGGTCGGATATGATATTCAATAACGGAATTTCACAATTCTATCTTTCTGACGGATTCCATGACTATCCGCCGGGTTATGTATATATAATGTGGGTTCTTGGTGCGTTGAAGTCCGTATTTAACAGCGACGGTCCTGCGTTATGGGTGCTTTTGAAACTTCCGTCAATTATAGCAGACCTGGGTATGGGCTATCTGGCATATAAAATAGCGACAAAATCGTTCTCGCAAAAAGCAGGTGTTATAATTTCTGCATTCATAGTTTTTAATCCGGCAATCATATTCAACAGCTGTCTGTGGGGACAGGTTGATTCGGTGCTTGCGATTTTCTGTGCGCTTTCTGTGTATTTTATGGCAGAAAAGAAATTCGCCCCGTCATTTTTTGCGTTCGGTGCGGCAGTGCTTATAAAACCGCAGGCAATATTCTTTGCACCCGTGCTTGCATTCGGTGTTATAGAAGAAATATTTATAAACAATGAATTCGATGCGAAAAAACTGATTAAAACTGTGCTCTGGGCTCTGGCGGCTGTAGCATCTGTGTTTATTCTGTTTATGCCGTTCGGAACAAATCCGATACACGGTATAGAGGTTATATTGAATCAGTATATTGCTACTGTGGGACAGTATAACTATATGACGATAAATGCGTTCAACCTTTACGGTGCATTAGGTCAGAACTGGACCGCACTGACAGCGGCATCGTCTGTGATTGGATATATTTTAATGGCGGCGGTTGTGGTGCTTGCAGGCATTATCTTCTTCAAAAAAGACGGTAAGGAGAAATATTATCTTGTTTCTGCTGTGCTTGTGTTCGGAATATATATGCTTGCTCCGAAAATGCACGAAAGATACGCATTCCCCGGAATGTTTATGCTGATTATGCTCGTGGCAACGCTCCCGACATGGAAAAACTTTATCTGTTACGGCTTGTTCTCACTTTCACAGTTCTTCAATATTGCGTGGGTACTTCTCGTTTATGAAACAGAGCCCGGAGCATATTTCAAATCATCTGTGATAGTTGTGGCATCCGTTATAAATATTATAGTGTTTGCATGGATGGCGTATTATGCGTTCAAACCCTCGGAAATTATTGAACATAAATCAGTTCAGCAAAAGACAAAACAACCGCAGAAGCATCCGATGCAGAAGGCAAAAGCAACAAAGCAGAAACAGGCAGGCGTTTTCAGACTGAGCGAAAAGCTTGTTAAAATAACTGCGGTTGATATTGCAATAATGATTGGAATTACACTAGTTTACGGCTGTGTTGCGTTCTATAAGCTTGGCGACAAGTATGCACCGCAGACAAATGCTGCAATTGCCGGTGAGAATCTCACTGTCGATTTTGGCGAGGAAAAGGAAATATCCAAAACAGCCTTCTTCCTTGGGGCAAGAAACCTTGAAACCGGAAGAAATCTTACATTCACATACTTTGACGGAAACAATCAGGTTGTAAAAGAGGATGTTATTGACTCAGGTGCGGTATTCTGCTGGACAATACGTGAGGGGATAGATACAAAGGCACGCTATGCAGTTATTTCAAGTAACTGTACAGAAAACCCGTATGACCCGAGCGATAAATTATACCTGAACGAGGTGTGTTTCCTTGGCACTGACGGAGGCGTAATAACACCTGCAAATGCAAATGCTGATGACGTTAAGGCTCTTTTTGATGAGCAGGAATATCTGACAACTGAAAAATCGTATATGTCAGGCTCGTACTTTGATGAAATATACCACCCCCGTACTGCGTATGAGTTTTTGCACGGTATGAGCGTCTATGAGTGGACACATCCGCCACTCGGAAAAGTACTCATGGGCATAGGAATATCCATATTCGGTATGGTTCCGTTCGGATGGAGATTTATCGGTACACTGTTTGGTGTATTGATGGTACCTGTTGTGTACCTGCTTGCAAGACGTTGTCTCAGGTACAGATGGATTGCGATTCTGGGCTGTCTTATATTCACATTCGATTTTATGCACTTTACGCAGACACGTCTGGCAACTATCGACACATATGTAACGTTCTTTATAATGCTTATGTATTACTATATGTATAAGTACTATAAAAAGAGCTTTTACGACACACCGTTGTTTAAAACTCTCATTCCGCTTGGACTTTCAGGCATATTCTTTGGCTTGTCTGTTGCATCGAAATGGACGGGTCTTTATGCCGGTGCAGGTCTTGCAATAATATTCTTTATAACAATTTCTGACCGTTATAAGGAATACAAATTTGCACTCAGTGACCCGAAAGGTGAAACTGACGGAATAAGCCATAAAACAGTAATAGACAAATTCACAAAGAACACGGTTATAACCCTTGCATTCTGCTGTGTAATGTTTATTGTTGTTCCGTTTGCGATATACACACTTTCATATATCCCGTATATGAATACACCGAGCGGTGAGGGATTCAAGACCATATTCACAAACGCAGAATCAATGCTTACCTATCACGGAAAGACAGTTGTAGCATCAACACATCCGTATTCGTCGCACTGGTATGAATGGCCGATAATGTACCGTCCGTTGTGGTATTTCTCAAACACACTCGATAACGGTATGAAACAGGGCATAAGTGCAATGGGTAACCCTGCAGTATGGTGGCTGGGAATCCCTGCGGTTGCGTACTGTGTTGCGGTTTCGCTGATGGTTCCTTTACGTGAGAAAAACTATTTCGGCAAGAACAAATACTATTTTGTGGTTGCTTATGCTGTGATTCTGGAGCTGTTATGCGTATTCGCATATTTCGGCAGTGACTCCGGCTCTGAACGTCTTTTGCCGTGTGTTATGGTGTATGCGGCGATTATGATACTGGCGTTCCTCTTTGTAGTAATGGCAGATGAAAAGCACAGTCAGAAGTCAATAAGAACACCGTTGTTCCTTGTTATAGGCTATTTTTCGGGATATATGCCGTGGATGCTTGTATTGAGAACAACATATATATATCACTATTTCCCGTGTGTTGTGTTTGTCGTGCTTATGATAGGCTATTGCTTCAAAAGTCTGTATGACAATTCAAAGAACAAAAAAGCGGTAATTGCTGTCGGAATTGGCTATGCAGTAATTACGGTCGGATTATTTGTGCTGTTCTATCCCGTTATAAGCGGAGCACCCGTGAGCCTTGATTTTGCAGAAAAATGGCTGAAATGGTTCAGCTCGTGGGTACTGGTAGCGTAATGAGGTGAATATATGAAAACACCTGGAACTGCGCTGGAAATGAAACGCCGTGAGAACAATATGACGCAGGAGGAGGTTGCAAAATATCTTGGTATATCACGCAACACTCTTGCGGCGTATGAGAGCGGCAAACAGAAGATTCCGCTGACTGTATTTATATATCTTGCAGACCTGTATAAATGCGATGTCTATGAAATACTGTCTGTTCATGCAAACGATGTTGAGTACGATACAGATGAAACAGAACTCATAAAAGCACACGCACGATACAAAGTAAAGGAATCAAAAGAGGTAGACAAAGAACTTAATATAACCCGTACAGAGGATTATTACAAGTTAATATACATAAAAGCTATACAAGAAAAATCAAAGACATAAAATTTGAGGTGAACATAATTGTCAAGAAAATTAACAGCACCGACCGATATGACGTCAGGTGCACCGTGGAAAAGTATACTTATTTTTACATTGCCGATGATAATAGGTAATGTGGCACAGCAGCTTTATAATACGGTAGACAGTATTGTTGTAGGAAAATACATAGGCGATAATGCACTTGCCGCAGTCGGTAGTGCATTGCCCATTGTAAATATGATACTTGTACTGTTTATCGGCATATCTGCGGGAGCAAGTATAATGGTATCGCAGTATTTCGGTGCAAAAAACAGAGAGGCACTTTCTCATACAATAGGAAACTGTATCACAGTAACAGCAGTTGCATGCATTTTGCTTATTGCGGTAGTCGCACCGCTTATAAGACCGGTTCTGGTCTGGTTAAACACTCCCGAAAGTATAATTGACGGCTGTGCTGACTATCTTATGATTTCGGTTATAGGTGTGGCAGGCCTTGCGTATTATAACATACTGAGCGGAATAATACGTGGTCTTGGTGACTCGTTCTCTGCGCTTATATATCTGCTCATTGCAACGGTAATAAACATCGTCCTTGACATTGTTTTTGTTGCATATGTAGAAATGGGCGTTGGCGGTGTTGCGCTTGCAACGGTTATTGCTCAGGTGATTTCATCTGTGCTGTGCCTTATAAAGCTTTCGAGAATGCGTGAGTATTTCGATTTTAAATTTAAATACCTCCGACCTGTGGGCAGATATGTGAGAACTATAATTAAACTCGGCTTACCATCGGGTGCAACGCAGGCGATATTCTCATCTGCTATGATAGTTGTGCAGTCACTCACAAACCAGTTCGGTGAAATGTTTATTGCGGCAAACGTTGTTATAATGCGAGTGGACGGATTCGCAATGCTGCCTAACTTCTCGTTTGGCACAGCACTGACAACGTATGCAGGTCAGAACGTAGGTGCAGGACTTTATGACAGAGTAACAAAAGGTGCAAAAGAGGGACTGTTGCTTGCCGTAGGATGTTCTGCTGCGATAACCGGAATTATACTCATTTTCGGAAAACAGCTTATGGGTGTGTTTACCGATACAAAAGAGCTTGTTGATATGAGCTACAGACTTATGCTTATACTTGCAACGGGATATATTGCAATGGCAGTAACGCAGAGCCTTTCGGGAATTATGCGTGGTGCAGGCGATACGGTAACGCCGATGATTATTTCGCTTATAACGACCATAGCTATCCGTATTCCAATAGCATACGGAATATCGTATCTTACAAGGACACCCGAACTCCCTGTCGGACGTTGTGAATGTATTCAGATTTCGCTTCTTACGACTTGGGTTATAGGTGCGATACTTACAGTGATATTCTATAAAGCAGGAAAATGGAAATCAAAATCAATAGTAAAATAATAAAAACTGTGACTTTTTAAAGTCACAGTTTTTATTATTCAACCTCAAGGGTAAACTCAAAAGTTGTTGTATAATTATCATCGTCAGTATTCTTTGTGTTTTTTACGGTTATCGGCTGGTTATGCAGACGCAGAATATTCTTTACGAGCGACAATCCCAATCCTGCACCTGTGCGGTCACGTTCACGGGATTTGTCCGTTTTATAGAACCTGTCGAAAAGATGCTTTAAATTGTCAGGTGCTATTTCCTCGCCGATATTGGAGATGCTGACGTGTGCTTTTCCGTTTGCAACCGATGTTTTTATCAGAATCTGCGTACCGGGGATACAGAACTTCATTGCATTGTCAATCAGGTTAATCAGAACACGCTTGAGCTGGTCTTTGTCGCCAAGCGTCGTAAGATGCTCCGGTCTGAAATCAACCTCGATATCTGCGTTACGTTCCTCAATGGTTTTCTCAAGGCTTATTAGTGATGAACATATGAGGTCATTGATATCAAACGGTGCAATATTCATTTTAAATTCTTCCGACTGCATTTTTGACATTTCAAGCATATCATTTACAAGCTTTGTCAGCCGTACCGATTCGTCACGTACGATTTTAAGGTAATCGTTGCGGTCATCTTCTGCAATCGTTCCGTCAAGCATTCCCTCGACAAATCCCGTTATACTCGTCATAGGAGTGCGTAGCTCGTGTGAAACATCTGAAACAAAGCTCTGTCTGTTTGCATCCGCTTTTTCTATTGAGCTTGCCATAAAGTTGAATGTTGACGCAAGCTGACCGATTTCATCCCTTGTTGTAACTGCAACACGTTCACTGAAATCACCACGTGCAATTTTCTGTGCTGCCTTATTTATCTGCACTATAGGCTTTGAGATTTTTTTTGCCTGTATATAAATGATTACGAATGCAACAAGCAGTGACAAGAGCGACGAAAGTACAAATATCAGTAACAGCTCTATAACATCACGTCTGAGCTCCGGCAGACTCTTGTTGAACACAATAGCTCCGATAGGCGTGTTCTTGTAATGAAGCGGATATGATACGCTCAGAACACGGTTTTCGTAAAAGTTATTGAAATCGGATTTAAAGACTGTTATTTTGTCATCATAAATACTGTCCATAACCTTGTCGGGGATATCGGTTATCTGTTTTGTGCCCTCAAAAACATCTCCGTCACGGTTTACGATAATAATATCAGCTTCTGTAAAGCTTGCCCATGATTGCAGAACAGAAGAATACGCCTGCGCAGAGAGTGCATCCTGCTGTTCGACCTGCAAGGTAACCGTCCATTCTTCGACTGTGTCAGCAACCGATGAAAGCATTTCTATCTGTTTGCGTTCGTTAAACTGCGAGAATAACGCTGACAGCGAAAGTGCAAGTGTTGAAAATACAAACATCAGAATTATTGCGTAGGTCCAGAACATTCGTCCGAAAATACTTTTAAACATAAAAATCTCCTCTGTAGACTGCACGCCTTATCAGACGATAAGGCGTGTTAATGTTTTTAGTGAACTTCAAATTTGTATCCGACGCCCCATACTGTTTTTAACTGCCAGTTGGCATCTGCTCCCTCAAGCTTTTCACGCAGGCGCTTTATATGCACGTCGACGGTCCTTGAATCTCCGAAATAATCAAAGTCCCAGACTTCTTCCAGCAACTGCTCACGTGTGAAAACACGGTTGGGGTTTGATGCGAGAAAATATAAGAGTTCAAGCTCTTTTGGCGGGATTTCAAGTATTTTATCATTTATTTTCAGTTCGTAATTGATGAGATTAACCTCAAGCTTGTCAAATCTGACTATCTGGTCGTTTGACTGTGCTGACTTTGCTTCACTTCTGCGCAGTATTGCCTTTATTCTTGCAATAAGCTCCTTTGGCTCAAACGGTTTTACAATATAGTCATCCGCGCCAAGCTCAAGACTGAGTACCTTGTCAAATGTCTCGCCCTTTGCTGTAAGCATTATAATGGGTACCTCCGAGGTCTTGCGTATCTCACGGCATACTCCGTTGCCGTCAAGTCCGGGCATCATAATATCGAGCACGATAATTGACGGATTCTCTGCTTTCCACACCTCAAGTGCTTCCAGTCCGTCAGATGCGGTACAGACCGTGAAATCTTCCTTTTCAAGATATAGCTTTATAAGCTTTACGATATTTAAATCATCATCTACAACTAATACTTTAGACACATTACTCACTCCGTTTCATAGTAATATATAATATATTATACCATAT
>JAFODX010000167.1 GCA_017380475.1 Clostridia bacterium | reverse complement strand
CAAGCTTCGCCTTTGCTTATTCAATATCAAACTCAAATCTGCCCTTGCCGCTGTTACGCCATTGTCCGTAACCTTTGAACATTCCGTATTGAAGCCACTCTATCAAAGCTTCTGCATAGTCGATAGCCGGTTTTCCTTTTGCCGCCGCCGTCTTTTCAAGAGCAAGCATGACGGTAAATTCACAAGTTGAACCCTCCGGAACACTCTCCGACATTGCCAATGCGTTTCTATCGCCCTGCGGTGTCGATGCTCTCAGCGGTCGTTCACATATACCGACTGCACCGTTTATGTTTATCGGGATAAATCTCTCCTTGATAAAAACATAGTTGTCTATCAACTTTTTATTTGCCGTGATGTTGCTTGAAATCGTGTTCGGCATTTTTTTGAGTATGCCGCACGCTTCCTTGAAGAACCCTCTCCACTGATAGCCGTACATTCCGATTTCGCCCTTTTCATTCCTCGCAAATACTGTGACCTGCTTTTCTGCATACTCCTCAACACCTGCGTTTGCTATTTCTTCCTCTCGTGTTGCGGCATCCGGTGCAAGCGAAGCTATAAAGTCGCTGTACACCTTTTTGTTAGCCGGGAGTGTCCCGAGTGCTTCCTCAATAAACCTGATTTTTACTTTAATCTCTTTCATAGATAGTTTTCTCCTTTCGTTTTTAACCGTTAGAACGGCAGGTCTTTATCATCTGGCACCTGTTCAAAATCCGCTGTGTTCTCAACCTCAATAGACTTTGTATCTGTTTTCTGACTGTTTTTGCTGTCGCAAAACTCGACATTTTCAGCCATAACATCAAAAGTGCTGCGTTTTTTGCCCTCGCTGTCTATATAACTGCCTGTCTGTATTCTGCCCGTCAGTGCGATACGCTGACCTTTGGTGAAGTACTTGCAGATAAACTCCGCCCTCTGCTGCCACGCAACAACCGTGATAAAGTCCGTCTGTTTTTCCTCGCCCTGCTTCACACGTCTGTCAACCGCAACATTAAACCGTGTGCAAGCTGTACCGCTCTGCGTGTGTCTGAGTTCCGGGTCTGCTGTAAGTCTGCCGATAAGTTGTACATTATTCATTTTGTATTCTCCTTTAATAATTCATATATTTGTCTAGGGGATTCGTATACAATAACTTTTTTCCCATCTAATAGATGAACTGCGCTTACAATATCCTCTTTATAATAGCCATGATATTCATCAAGTCCAAAATAAGTAATACAGCTTTTGTTAATATATACTGGTCTTTTATCTTTCGTATATTCTATAAGCACAATAAAATTACTCATAATTAACTCCTCCGTGTCCATGCAGATAAACATATCTGCTGTTTATTCCTGCGTTTTCTGCAATAAAGTTATCCGCCTTTTGCTTTGATAAGTGGTTATTAAGTACCTGATATTCATACACATACTGTCCTGCGGCTTCTTTTTCGGCTATTCTCTTTTGTATTTCTGAATCCTCATAGTTCGCTTCAATCATGTACAAGGCATAATCTTTCGCCTCGATACCGTCAAGGTTGTTACAATCGGTTGCATAAAAGATTTTTTCACCGTCAATAAGCATTTTATAGGCGCAGTTCGTGACATTATGCTTTGTCGGTATCATTGTCAGCTCGAGACTGTTTGAGTACCTGTTTTTGATGTTCGGTGAGTATATATCCACTCGCCATTTCGGTACTCCGCAAGCTAAAACCGACTGTAACAGCCATTTTCCGCATCCGAACCGTAATGTCGGGCGTTCTTCCTGCAATTTCCTGATAGTTGACGGCTTAATGTGATCCCCGTGAGCGTGCGTGAGCAACACAAGCTGTAAATCTTTGATATACGGCTTTATTGCCTTGTATGATACGCCGATATCAACCATTACTTTACCGCCGATAACAACACAATTCCCCTTGCTCCCTGTACTGACGATAGCATATTCCATGATGAAATCACCTCCTTTCACCGTCAAGCACTCAAATGTCGTTGATGTTTACCTGTTCTGTTCTTTGTGCATCTGCACACTTTTTGCAAAGCGGCTTGCCGTTTTTCTTTTTTGACATCTCATAAGCTTGCCCGGCTGTGTAATGCCTGCCGTTCCAATCGAACTCGGTAAACGACTTTCCGCAGCACTCGCATTTATACTCTTTCGGCTTTTCTTTCGGTTGTTCCTTACCTCCTGTGTTTGTCGTGTCACTGTCTTTGGTATCATCAATGGCAAACATGCCGTTAAGAGCATACTTCCTTGCATAGCTGCTTGAAGCTCCTGTTACCTGACTGCCATCCATTCCTTTTTTACTCTCTTCCTCTCTTGCATAAGCCTGAGAAGTAATTGTGCTTTCGCCGTCTGAAACTGCAACAGTTGCTTTGATATAGTATCTGTCGCCGACGTGTTCAACTGTGTCAGAAATGTTAATGTACAGCTTATGCTCGTTGAGCAAAGGCTTTACAGCTTCAAGAATATCCTCACAATTTCTATAATTGTACTTTCCGAAACTGTTATACTGACTTTTTGGTGCTTTAAGCCGCATCTGAATGTCAGATATTTTTTCAAAAATCGTCATTGTTATTTCCTCCTGATTTAATTATTTTTTAATAGCTCTGGGTTGTCGTGGATGTTGCCGATGACTTCAATTTGTTTATCGTTAAGCAAATACGGGTGATCTTTTGTGGAAGAACCTCCACCCCAACCGCAATGGAAACATCCAACCCCAAAAACAACTTCACACGGCTTTTTTTTGTGATATGTGCGTTTCATCACAACATCACCCTCAAAAATCTTTGTGCCGTTCTTGTCGGTCATGCCTGTGTACTGTCCGACTGTTTCGGGGATAACTTCAATGTCTGTAAGGTAAAACATCGAACTATATGTATTCCCGTTCACGTTAAACGTCATCACACAAATAAAGTGTTTGAATGTGTCTTTGTCTACGCCTTTTCTGGCATAATAGCCCTCAACCCACTTGCCATTATCTTTACGCTTTCCCCTGAAAAGTATCTCACGCATTATTTTCACCTCCGCTTGTAAAGTCTATGCTGTTTGCTACCATAAAGGCTTTTAACGCCTTTAACTGCTCAATCGTGCCGCTGACTGTGAAAGTCATAGTGTATGTCTTTTCTTCCTCCACCTCAACAGGCGGTGTAAGCTGTTCAATGCGTTCTGTGACTTCCTGCTTGACTTCTTCTTGCTCTTTGTATGCT
>JAFODX010000166.1 GCA_017380475.1 Clostridia bacterium | reverse complement strand
GGGGTCAGAAACGGCTCGAAACTGATGTTAATATAGTTTAGAAACTATGAGGAGGTAATCAAAATGGCACGAAACATTATGGTAACACCCGCAGAACTCGAATCAGCAGCACAGAAGATTGAAAGTCTTGCAGCTGAGTACGAAACACAGTACAACAACCTGTACAAGGAAACTGACAGCCTTGCTTCAACCTGGAAGGGTGAAGACAACCAGGCTTTTGTTTCACAGATTGCTGAGTTCAAACCTGACCTTCAGAACATGAAGAAGCTCATGGATAACTATGCAGATTTCCTCAGAAAAGCTGCAAAGTCATACCGTGACACTCAGGATGCAGTTACTTCACAGGCTCGCACATTAGCAAACTAAGGAGGAAGAAACAATGGCAGGATCAATTGAAGTTCAAAGCCAAGTACTCAGAGACACGGCTTCTAAGGTTCGCACATGCAACAACACAATGGACAGCAAGCTTGCTGACATAAACGCAGCAATGAACGCTCTTGAATCATCATGGAAGAGTGATGCAGCAAACGATATCAGAGCTGCAATGAACGCTCTCAAGCCCAGATTTGAACAGTACAAGGCTGTTGTTGAATCATATGCAAAATTCCTCGATACAACAGCACAGAACTACGAAACCACTGAAAGCTCAGTTCAGAACACAGCAGCAGCTTTCAAATAAGAAATCCTTTTTGCATGCGGGCATTCTTGCCCGCATGCAGAAGCTGAGTTTGAAAATAATTGTTTTAAAGAACATTTACATATAAGAATAAAAACTTGTGAGGGGTTAATATGAAACTTGCTAAAAGAATAATTTCGGTTTTGTTGGTGCTCGCAACTCTTTTTGGTATGGTTGGCTCGCTTTCTGCATGCTCAATGTCAGCCAACAAGGTTAAAGTTGGTGATTGGTTCTCTATGATTATAGACAGGTTCGGCATAACCGGCTATAACTCAACAGAGCCCTATTTCAGCGATATCACTTCAAGCAACAAATATTTTGATGTGGTGCAGGCGGCATATGAATGGGATATTATTGACGGTGAGACCGAATTTGATCTGGAAGAAAATCTCTCCAAGAGCTTAGCTGCCAATACATTGGTCAGAGCTGTCGGTATGGCGGATATTGAAGGCCTTGGTACTGACGAAATTACCCAGTTTGCGGTGGATAACGGTTATGTAACATTTAATTACAGAGGCAGAACTGACGGAAAAAGACTTGTCTCAGAAGACGAGGCAACAGCTTCGCTGGATGCAGCCTTTGATTTATGGGCAAACTTCGATTTCGGCGTGCCTCAGGAATCATTGGCAGTTGCCGATGACGTTTTTGTTGTCGGTGCAAATTCAGCGGAAGATTCGGGAAGCGTAAGTAATTCGGGTTCCGGTATCGGAGGAATCGGTATTCCCGGTATAGGTGACAGCGGAACAGAAAATGCAGGTTCTTCCGAAACCACAGAACCTCAGACGGATGGTTCTTCATCGAATTCAGGAAACGGCGGAAATCTCGGATCTCAGGTAGGCGAAATAGTTGACGATATAGCAGGTATTGCGGGTGACGTGGTGTCAGACGGCGCATCATCTGTTGAAAATGCAGCTTCTGACATTTCTGAGGTTCTGAAAGAAGCCGATGTAGAGCAGAACTGGCTTGAAGAAAATGTTGTTGCTATCCCCGAAAAGGATGTAGAGGGTCTTAAAGAAGGCGATACATACGTTGTTCCCGGTACAGACGGCAAACCCTCCGCAACATACAAGGTAGACGAAATCAAATATGAGGATGGTTATGCAATAATACGCAACGACGCAAGCGGCGCAACATTTGAAGAAACCGTTCAGGATCTTGAGGCATCGGGTACATTTACACCTGATTTTTCACAAGCAGTGATTTATGACGGAAATGGAAAGCGAGTTTCCGGTCCATCAACATCAAACACAAATGTTTTTGAAGCTCCGCGGGCTACATTTGCTGACCACAAAGGGCAGACTCCTTCCTTGTCCGAAACGGCATCGGTATCTTTAAATTTCTCGGTAGATGGGTTAAAAATCACCGGTACTGCAAGCAGCAACTCAATATCATTCTCTGTTTCAGGTGATATTGCAACAAATAAAACCACAGGTGCAAAAGTAACAGTAAGCAAAAGCTATGAGATCAAAGACATTAAGCTTTCGTACGATTATGATGTTAAATGGTTTGAACTCAAATCTGCCTACGCTAAGCTTGATTATACAACCGTAGATAAGTCCGGCATTTCATTTTCTTGGAAGAAAACAGGAGTGTTTGGTCCTGAATACAGTAACGGTAATGGTAAGTTTCCGTCCAATTTTAAACGCGCCATTCTGAAGGATTCAGAAGGAAAAGGTGCAAAAACGGTAAAGATATGCTCAGTTCCGTTAGTAGGTGGCGGTGTAGCAAGTTTTAATTTGGATGTTAAGTTGAAAATTTCTGTTTCAGGTAAAGTTGAACTTGTAGTAACTACCAATAATACCAAAGGTATAGAGTATAAGAATAACAGCATAAGGTACATTAAGGATGAGAAAAAAGATGTTAACCTGACAGCACAGGCGAAGGCTGAGTTAACGCTTTATGCAGGTGTTTCGTTCAAAGCCGTCGGATTTAACATTGTGGGGTTAGGAATAGAAGGTGGCATAGGCGTTACAGCAACAATAACTGCATATCTGGCAGATACGTCAAACCATTTGATGGATCAGGTTGACTTTGGAGAAACAAACTGTGAGGTTGTTGATTCGATGATGAATGACCTTGATGGTATATCGTATACTCATGAAGAACTAGGGTCTATAAATTTGAAATGTGACACCTGTATAGATATAACCACCTATGGTATTCTGAAATTTACAATGGATTCAGATTGTGTTCTTTCAAAGGTAGTTAAGGGCTCATTCAGTCATGATTTTATAAATGCAAAGAACGGTAAAATAGAAGCGCTTTGCTTGCATGTTGAAGACGGAAAGATTGTTCCTAAGTGTACGAGAAATTACAAGGGCATAGAGGAAGAAGAAACCACAACCTCGGAAAACACAACCTATGAGGTTGAAACCGGCGTTATTGAAGAGGGAGATATGCTTGACCTTGAAACATACTTCCTGACTGTTGGTGCAGGTGAAACCGGTCGTGTTGTTCTGGCTGAACTTCCCGAAGGATATACCACAGCGGATGTTACGTACACTTCGACTGACACGAAAATTGCAACGGTTGACGGCTTCGGCACTGTAAGAGGTGTAGACGGCGGCGCTGCCGAAATCAAGGTTCAGACCAAAGACGGTAAATACAAGGCATCATGTAACGTTTATGTTACCGTAGAAAAAGTTGAATTTGAACCCATTAAACCGGTAGAACTTTAAGAGGTGAAAATGTATGATTTTTGAATGCATACAAAAAGAACGTTTACCTTTATCCAAACATGAATTCATCAGAAACGGTGAAGTTATAGGAAATGCCGAAACACCGAAAATGGGTTTTTCCAAAATGAGTTTCGGTCCTGACAGTTTCACTGTTCAGTTTCAGAGTTTTAAAAGAATACCCAGTGCGGCCATGATCACCAGCCGCCAGGTGTGGTCTGTGGAGATGGTGTCGCCCATGGCGATACCGGCAAACAGACCCAGAAGCGCCGACAGG
>JAFODX010000014.1 GCA_017380475.1 Clostridia bacterium | reverse complement strand
GGCAATGCATCTGTTTTTGCCATTTTTATGAGATTTTCTGACATTTTAGCAAGATATTCGTTATTTTCTATCATTTCGCAAACTGTTTTATAGAGAACATCGGGCGTTAACTCTGCCTCAGTTATTACTTCTGCCGCACCGTTTTTCTCAAATTCACGTGCGTTCTGCTCCTGATGGTTACGCACAACATTGGGAGACGGAATCAGTACCGAAGGTTTGCCGAGCGCGGCAAGCTCTGAAACGGTTATCGCACCCGAACGTGCTACTACCACGTCTGCCGCCGCCATAACCTCTGCCATATTGTCTATATACGGAAGAATCTGTATGTTTTCGTCGTTTTCGTCTATTCCCAGCTTTGTTACGGCATCACGTATCGCATCATAGTTACGCTCACCTGTTCCGAACAGTAATCTGATATTGCCGTTCTGTTTTAGTCTGGGTATGATATTGAGCATAGTATCGTTTATTCTCTGTGCACCAAGACTTCCGCCGAATACAAGTACGAACGGTTTGTCGATTCCAAGCTTCTTGCGTGCTTCTTCCTTATTGGCTTCAAGAATCTGTGTGCGTATGGGGTTACCCGTGACAACACATTTTTCCTTTGCGTTCATAAGGTTTACCGTTTCGTCAAAGCTCACCGCAAGATAATCAACATATTTCTCCGAACCTTTTACGGTAAGACCCGGATAAACATTCTGCTCGTGGATAAGCGAAGGAACACCTTCTTTTGCCGCCGCCATAATTACGGGACCGCTTACATATCCGCCTGTGCATACCACACAGTCAGGCTTGAACTCACGGATTATCTTTCTGCAGTCAATTCTTGATTTTATAAGCTTTGCAACAACAGAAACATTCTTCAGCAAGTTCTTTCTGTTAAAACCCGTAATGTCTATATATTTAATATCATATCCGGCTTTCGGGACAAGCTTGCTTTCAAGACCACGCTTTGTTCCTATAAAAAGTGCTTCAAATTCACTGTCCTGAGATTTTGCGTAGTCGGCTATTGAAATAGCCGGATTTATATGTCCGCCTGTGCCGCCACCGGCAAATATTACTCTCATATTTAAAAATCCTTTCGATAACTGTTATTTAACCGCCCGACGTGAAACATTGAGCAATACGCCCATTTCAAGGAGCAATGTCATAATTGATGTACCGCCGTAGCTGAAAAACGGAAGTGATACACCGGTGTTTGGGATGAGCGATGTTGCAACGCCCATATTGAGAACTGTCTGGATTCCGAGCTGCGATGCTATACCTACACATACAAGCGAAGTCCACGTGTCAGGTGCATTCATAGCAACACGTATCGCACGCAGGAACAGCGCAACAAACAACAGTACAATTATTGTAGAACCGAAGAATCCCAGTTCTTCACATACAATAGAAAATATAAAGTCATTATACGGTTCAGGAAGATTTGAATATTTCTGAACACTCTCTCCAAGGCCAAGACCGAAGATTCTGCCCGATCCGATTGCGTAAATACTCTGCGAAATCTGATAGCCTGAACCCTGTGCATCGGCAAACGGGTCGAAAAGCGAGTGTATACGTGCCATTCGAATCTCGTCAAACTGCAGATATATGACAATTATTAAAGTCAGTACTGCTCCGCCCAGAAACAACGGTTTCATAGGCGTTCCGCCCGCTATCATAACACATACCGCAATGCCAACTATAACTATAGTACCGCTGAGGTGTGTTTCAAGCATAAGCAATAATGCGACAAGACCTATAATACCTGCACAAACAAGATTACTCTTTGCGTTTTTGAGGTCAATAAGTTTGATATGAACAAGATATGCTATGTACATAGCAATTGCAGGCTTCATCAGCTCTGACGGCTGAAGCTGTACAAACGGTATATTAAGCCAGCGTCTTGCACCGTTGGACTCCACGCCCACGCCCGGAATCAGAACAAGAACAAGCAAAATAACACATATCAGAAAGCCTTTCGGGACGAGCGGTATATATTTTTCCAGATCAAGTCTTGATATCATTAACATTCCTACAAATCCGAATACAACAAACAAAAGTTGTCGCTTGAAGTAATAGTACGAGTCGTCATATATACGCTTACCGGACGGTGCGGATGCTGAAAGCAGGACTATAAGGCCTATAACCACAACAAGGATTATCAAAAACAGCAATGTATAATCCATCTCGCCTTTTTCTGACATTTTCTCCTTAAAGACCGCAAAGCCACTCTTTTTCGGTTTCTGTGGCGCTTTTATATCTTTTGTTGATTTTGATGTTGTTTTCTTCTGAGGCGCCGTAGGTCTTGACGTTGTGCGACCCGGGCGTTCTGATGTTTTCACACGGCGTGTTCCGCCTGTATTTCTTACCTGTGCCATATACGGCTCCTTTCAAGTCTTATGCAAAGTATGCTATTGCACACAATATCAGTGTAACAAGAGAAAAAACTCTTACTATCTTTGTTTCTTTCCAGCCTATCATCTCAAAGTGATGATGAATCGGTGTCATTTTGAATATTCGTCTGCCCTCACCGTATTTCTTTTTGGTGTATTTGAAATATCCCGTCTGAAGAATAACCGACAAGGTTTCTGCAAAGTATATAAATCCTATTATAACAAGGTAGATATGCATATTCATATCAACTGCCATAAGTGCTATTGCACCGCCCAAAAACAGTGAACCGGTATCACCCATAAATACTTTTGCAGGGTATTTGTTGAAGATTAAAAATCCAAGCAAACCGCCCACAATCGCCATTGCAAATATGCTCACGCCCACTTCCTTTGATGCCATACAGAAGTATGCGTACACCGCAAAGAACAGCGATGTTATTACAGTTACACTTGAAGCAAGTCCGTCAAGGCCGTCTGTGAGGTTTACGGCATTAACCGTTCCTACAACCACGAACATAACAAACGGAATGTAGAGCCAAATCGGCATTTCAACCGCATATTTTATGAACGGTATTGTTACTTTCGTTTCGAGCATATTCATAAAATACATAATAACCACATATGCCACTGCAAGAACAAGCTGTAACGAAAACTTCTGTATAGCCGTAAGTCCAAGATTTCTCTTTTTCACAACCTTTATGTAATCATCAACAAACCCGATAGCTCCAAATCCCAATGCCACTGCAAAAAGGATAAGGGCTTTTAATATACCGGGGGTAAGATTTTCCATTATCGCAGTGATTGCAATATTTATTACAACCGATGCTCCGATTCCGACAATAAACATTATTCCGCCCATTGTTGGTGTACCTGATTTCTTCTGATGCCACGCAGGGCCTTCCTCACGTATTTCCTGACCGTATTTAAGCTTATGCAACCAGTTTATAAACATCGGTCCAAAAACAGCTGTAAGTGCAAATGCCAGTACAACAGCCAATATTGTAGCTCCTATAAATTCTTTCATATTTAAACTCCCATCCGCTGTTTTTACAGCTTAAGTGTATTTATCTCGTCCGCTATTTTGTAAAACTCCATACCGTGCGATGCTTTTACCAATATACAATCACCGCTTTTTACTATGTCTCCAACAGCATACTTAAGCTCTTCTGTTGTGTCAAAGGATATAACAGAATCAAGTCCTGCCGATTTTGCACCCTCTGCTATGTACTTTGCATTTTCGCCTGCAGTAACGAGCAGGTCAATGCCAAGCTCTTTTACTGATTTGCCAAGCTCAAAATGTGCATCCTTTGCGTATGTGCCCATTTCCAGTATGTCGCCAAGGATTGCGACACGGCGTGTTTTCACCGTGTGCTTCATAACCTTTAGTGCCGCACGCACAGAATCGGGCGATGAATTATAGCAATCATTTATAATCTCCATACCGTTATATTCTGTTATTTCGAGCCGTGAAGAAGTGTACACACAGTCCCGGACACCTGCCGTTATCTGCGCCTCCGTCAAGCCAAAATGTAACCCTGCACACACTGCTGCAAGTGCGTTGTAAATGTTATGCTCACCCGGCTGGCGTACCTCGCAACGAAACTCACCGCCGCTGTATACCACCGTAAACTCCGTTCCGGAAAGTCCTTTGTTCACAATATCTTTTGCATATACATCATTTGTATCAGCCATACCGAAACGAACTACTTTGTATGTGGTATTATCGATACTGCCAAGGAACTTATCGTCGCCGTTGACAAACAGAGTGTTTTTATCAGTAAAACGTTCTGCCATTTCCATCTTTGCACGGAATATGCCTTCCTGCGAGCCGAGATTTTCTATATGCGACATACCGATATTACTGATTATAGCACAATCGGGACGAGCAATATCTGACAGATATGAAATCTCACCGAAATGGTTCATCCCCATTTCTATAACTGCTGCCTCCGTCCCCTCTTCCATACCGAAAATCGTAAGCGGAACCCCGATATCGTTATTGAAGTTATTCGGTGTTTTGTGTGTGTTATAGCCCTGTGCAATAACCGAATATACAAGGTCCTTTGTAGTCGTTTTTCCGACACTGCCTGTTATTGCGACAGACTTGACAGGGTATTTTATTTTATAATACCGTGCAATGTCGCCCAACGCTTTTCGTGTATCTGCTACTTTTATAACAGTTCCATTGCCATAAACATCCGTACGCTCAGAAAGCGTCATTGCTCCGGCATCAAGGGCTGACTCAATAAAATCGTGTCCGTCTCTTTTTTCGCCCTTTAATGGGACAAAGAGCACTCCCGGCCCGGTTTCTCTTGAATCAATTGTTATCTTTTCGATTTCAACATCTGCTGTTCCGGACACAAGAATTCCTTTTGTCGCCTTTATTATATCTTTTACAGACAATACTTGCATACTATTCCCCTTTATTTGAACAAGGGCTGTACAGTTGTGCAGCCCTTATTTATTTTATCTTGTCTTTAGATGTTTATATACTTCTATACGCTCGTCAAAGTCAAATTTTTCTTTGCCTATTATCTGATATGTTTCTTGTCCTTTACCCGCAAGTATGATTACATCACCTGCTTTTGCCATATCAAGAGCATATGCTATTGCTTTACGGCGATCAGTTATTCTTATATACTCGCCACAAGTCTTTTTTATACCTTCTTCTATTTCATCAATTATTGCATCGGGATCTTCTGTTCTGGGGTTATCCGATGTAATTATGCAAAAATCAGAAACTGTACCGGCAATTTCTCCCATAATTGAACGTTTTGAGTTGTCCCTGTCGCCACCACAACCAAATAGTGTTATGACTTTTCCTTCTGCAAAACCCTTGACACATTTGATTATATTTT
>JAFODX010000165.1 GCA_017380475.1 Clostridia bacterium | reverse complement strand
CAAAAAAGTGGACCTCGACCAACCGGCTTGTATAATTGATGAACGCACATTGGTGCCGGTACGTGCAATATCAGAAGCATATGGTACGACAGTTGATTGGGATCAGGCAGCTAAGACGGTTGTTATAAAGACATCAGATTACGTTGAAACACCGGTTATACACTATGATGATATTACAGCAAATGTAAATCAGATAAAGGATATGATTAGCAGAGGCCTCTATGTAGAGGCAATGCAGGAATGTGAGAATGCTAAAAACTGGCATAATCTTTCACCGGATGATATAGCTTTGGTGGATTCTTTATATAAGACTGCAGAAACAAAGTATAATGAGTATCTTGAAAATTCAAAGCCGGTATATACAAGCAGTGCTTTTGATAGCTTGAAAAACTCAATCATCAACAAGGGAACTTACAGCAGTAAATATAGTAAATATAGTATAGATCGCTATAATGGGAAAACTCTTACCACATTGGATTACAAACCTGCAAAAGATGAAATAAACATTAGTGTACTTACAGAAACATCGAATAGTACAGGATTTACTAGTTTGACTATTCGTAGAAATACAAATACTACAGGCGGTTATATATTTGAGTCATCGTCAAGCGAATACATGATGTTATTTGAGTATAGAAATGGAAGTAGAGTAATATTAAGCAGTGAATTTCCATCTTATCTAAGCAGTAATGCGATCAAAGTGGTAGATTCAGCAATACTTCTTTTTGATTCAATGTTGAAACTCTACACGAATGTAACTCTCGCTGATTTTGGAGTATATTACTAATTTGCAAACAAAAAATTGTGTCACCTTTGATGGCACAATTTTTTGTTTGTGTGCAAATTTACAGAAATCGCGTGCAAAATTGCTGAAAATTATTGATAAAACCTATTGAAAAAAAAGGAAATGTGTGATAGAATACCATATATAAATATGTTCAGGAGGAAACCTAAGATGATTAAAAAAGAACAGGTTTTAAATCAGCTTACCGATTGCGGTCTTGTTGCAGTTGTTCGTGCAAACAGCGCAGAGGAAGCAATAAAAATCAGTGACGCGTGTCTTGCAGGCGGATGTTCGGGAATTGAGCTTACATTCACAGTTCCGGGTGCTGACAAGGTAATTGCGGCATTGGCAGAGAAGTATAAGAACGGCGAGATGATGCTCGGTGCAGGTACAGTTCTTGACCCCGAAACAGCAAGACTTGCTATCCTTGCAGGTGCAAACTTCGTTGTATCACCGGCATTTAATCCGGAAACTGCAAAGCTTTGTAACCGTTACAGAGTACCGTATATGCCCGGCTGTGCTACAATAACAGAGGTAATCACAGCTATGGAGGCAGGTGCGGATATTATCAAAATATTCCCTGCGGACCTATACGGACCTACTATAATTAAGGACATTAAAGGTCCATTGCCTCAGGCGCAGATGATGCCTACAGGTGGTGTTGATGCTGATAACGTGGCAGAGTGGATTAAGGCAGGAGTTGTATGCGTTGGTGCAGGTTCATCACTCACAAAGGGTGCAAAGACAGGCGACTATGCTGCAATCACAGAGACTGCAAAGAAGTTTATTGCTAACATTAAGACTGCTCGTGCAGAGCTTAAGAAATAATTAAAAGGAGAATAATTAACTATGGCAAAAGTAGTAACAATGGGTGAGATAATGTTGAGACTTTCAACACCCGGTAACCAGAAATACATACAGGCAACACAGTTTGATATAAACTACGGCGGCGGCGAGGCTAACGTTGCAGTTTCACTTGCAAACTACGGTCACGATGCAGAGTTCGTAACAAAGGTTCCGAACAACCCCATCGGTGAGTGTGCAGTTGCAACAATGCGTAAGTACGGCGTTGAGACAAAGAACATCGCAAAGGGCGGCGACAGACTCGGAATTTACTTCCTTGAAACGGGTGCTGCAATGCGTGCGTCAAATGTTACATATGACCGTGCAAATTCAGCTATCGCTACAGCAAAGCCTGAGGATTTCGATTTTGATAAGATTTTCGATGGTGCAGACTGGTTCCATTTCACAGGTATCACACCGGCTATTTCAGACGCTGCTGCAGAGCTTACAGAGCTTGCTTGTAAGGCGGCAAAGGCTCACGGCGTAACAGTTTCATGCGACCTTAACTTCAGAAAGAAGCTCTGGACATCAGAGAAGGCACAGAGAGTTATGTCAAACCTTATGCAGTATGTTGACGTATGTATCGGTAACGAAGAAGATGCTGACAAGGTTCTCGGATTTAAGCCCGATAACACAGACGTAACAAGCGGTGAGCTTAACCTTGCAGGTTATGAGAGCATATTCAAGCAGATGGTTGCAAAGTTCGGTTTCAAGTATGTTATTTCATCACTCCGTGTTTCACATTCTGCATCAGATAACGGCTGGTCAGCTTGCATCTATTCAGCAGAGACAGACGAGTTCTATCATTCAAGAGAGTACAGAATTGCTCCTATCGTTGATCGTGTTGGCGGCGGCGACAGCTTTGCCGGCGGTACAATCTGCGGTTTCGTTGACGGTAAGAACTTTAAGGATGCACTTGAGTTCGGTGTTGCAGCTTCAGCTTTGAAGCACACAATCCCCGGCGATATCAACCTCGTTACAAGAGCTGAAGTTGACGCTTTGGTTGGTGGCGACGGCTCAGGTAGAGTACAAAGATGAGTTAAAAAATCACCTATTCATCAGAATAGGTGATTTTTTTATCGCCCTAATGGGTCAAACTGCTTTTGTGTAGCTGTTGTAATCGGGCGTGGGGATGCAATCGGGTTTGCCATAAAGAAATAACGCATTGCGTCATAGTCGTGGTCTTCGCACGATGTGTTAACGTCCTCGACATTTATAGCGTCATAGATAAGTGCGGGTATGGTACGCAAGAATGCACGGCAGTTGTTAAAAATATATGCCATCGGTCTGCCTTCTTCATCAAATGCGAATCGGTAATGGCATTGCATTTTACCGCTCAATCTGTCGTTTTTGCCCTTCTCAAAGAATACGCCCTCGTCCTCAAACATTCGTATAACCGTACCGTCACGGCCTCGGCTTTCGTCCCATATAGACGGGTCAGCAATGCCGATTATTGTGTTGCCTGCTTCAAGCTCGTCCTCAATCTCACGTATCTTTCGTGCGATTTGTCGGGGTTCCCAGCGTAAGCCTTGGTTTGGAGTATCGGTACAACCGTAAAACTGTCGGTACAGATACGCCCTGCCGTCATAGTCGATTGCCCACCACTGTACAGCAAACGGACGTGAGTAGCCAAAGTCGAAGGTTCGGTATCTACGCCATGTACGTGGGATTTTAAACGGCTCGATAACGTGGGTGTTAAGCTTTGAAACATACCCGTCGGGGTTGTTGCGAAATTCTGTAAATACCTGTCCATCATAACTGTCCCAGTCACCATAAAGCAATGCTTTTTTCTGTGATTCGGGAAGCATTGCAAGGTTTGCAAGATAGCCCGGGTCGTTTTCAAGTAAAGCCTTATTATCAAACACCGATGACGGAATGAAAATACGCTTGCGTTCAAGCGTTATTTTTTTGCCGTCTTTATCTGTGACTTCACTTTTTACCGTATAGGGGACACCGGGCTCTGATGCGGTTATAAACCGTTCCTTTACCCAGCCGTGTCCGATACCGCCGGGATTGGCAGTGGCTCTGATATAGACACGTAATCCCTCGCCGTCTGCTCGGTTTCGGGATATCATATATTCGTATTCTTCAAGTGTGAAGTGTGTAAGCTCATCAAAGGCTATGTATGAATACGAAAGTCCCTGATAGTTGAGATAGCTCAACTGATTTGGCATTGAGCCGAAATATATCTTTGCACCACTCGGAAATTTCCAGTAATGCTCAGAGCCGTTGTATTCTGCATCGGGGTATACAGCACTGTATATACGTAGTGATTTTATTATGAGCTCACGGCACTGAGGATACGTTTTTCGAAGTATCAGTGCACGGTAATTGGGGTTATCCACCTGCCGTAGTGCCTCGACAATTATGGCGTCAGATTTGCCACCGCCTGCTGCTCCGCCGTAGAGTACCTCGTATTCGTCACGGCTCATAAACTCGACCTGTTTGGGTTGTGGTTGCCAGATTATGTTTTGCTGTGTTTTTGTCATCAGAACACATCCTTACGAAATCAGTTCAAAAGTGACATTCGGAGTTTCTTTATGTACATCATCAAAGATTAGAAGCATTGTCCGGCAGTAATCGCGTAATTCAGCGTTGAGAGAATTAAAGCCATAGATTTTTACTTTAATGCTGCCACTGTTAGAAAATAAGCCGTCAAGGCAGTCCCATAAAGCGTCCCAGTTTTCACCGTAGTATTCAGGGAAACCGAATTTTT
>JAFODX010000164.1 GCA_017380475.1 Clostridia bacterium | reverse complement strand
GCAGGAGCTTGAAGTGATGAAATCGGAGTTTGAGGCTCGTGGTGCAAAGGTTGATATTATCGGCAACATCCACGATAAAGAAGTGGTTAAAAAGCTTGCCGAGGATAACGACCTCATCGTCTATGCGGCGTATGTTGCACCCCACAGACCTATGGGTATGCCCTCACTCTATGGTGATGTTATGGAAACATATTTTAACGCATTCACGTTCGGTAAAGAAAAATCTGTAGGTGTTTCAATGGGTTATCCGTACCTTTGCCACGATGCAATGGCAGGCGCGAACACATTCTTAAACATCTATTCGACTAATCCCGAAGCACAGAAAGCGTTCGTAAAAGCACTCTACGGCGAAATTGAACCGACAACCGACTCGCCTGTAGATTTAGAGATGAAATTAAGATATGTTTATTGCTAACTACAAAAAGGCTGTAAAAAACCAAGTTTTTTACCGCCTTTTATTTTTCTCAGGTAATACCAGATCCGGTTTACCGATATAGTTCAATCCGTATTTTTCAACTAAGGCTTTTGCCTTTTTCAGAGAATCTCCATCAAACGCGTTCAAAGCATCATGTGCATCAAAACCGAAAACAACCGGACTTTTCTCCTCGCCCGCAATCTGCCAGAAAAGGTCTTTCGGATAAATTCTGTTGTCTCTTATTCCCAGGAAATTTATTTCCAGCGGTACGTTTAATTCCCTTGATGCAACGCATATTTTTCGCATTTCATCCTTATACAGGCTTACATCTCCGGTAAAGTTAAAAATATCCGGATGTGCAACATAAGTATATACACCCGTCTTCATCGCAGAAACCACAAGTGAAGTATATTTACACAGATCTTCCACACTGTCTGTTTCGCTGATTGTCTGATTTACAACTATGTTTTCAGGAGCTGTATAATGCTGACCTAAAATCAAATATTCTGCTCCATATTCAACAACACTTTCAATCGTTTTATCGAAATATTCCGGATAATACTCCATTTCAAAACCGACTTTTATATCTATTTTATCCTTATATTTCTCTGCAAGAGCCTTAATTTCCCTGCAATATTCTTTTGCATCACTAACCGGAACCCTGTATCCCGATTCTGTGCCATCCGAAAACCTCAACGGCACATGATCAGAAAAACCCATATACTTTATTCCGTTTTCAACAGCTCTTTTAACATACTCTTCTTCAGTTCCCGAAGCGTGTGAGCATCTGTGCGTATGAGTATGGTAATTATAATCCACTTTATCTCCCCCTCTGTCATTGTCAGTATATCACACTTTGTGGATTTTTTCAAGCGATTTGTACTTTGAAAGTATGTATAAATAAATATGCCGAACCGGGAATAACGGGCATAGACAGAAACATAAACACGCTCGCAAGATACATCGGGTGTCTTATGATGCCGATAGACAAACTATGAATCAGGTTACATTAAACGTACAAAAGGAATATTCGTGTGACGTACTTGTCTGTGGCGGCGGTGTAAGCGGATTTTCTGCGGCGGTTGCGGCGGCACGATGCGGTGCAAAGACCATGCTCATCGAGTCGGGCGGATTTCTTGGCGGAACTGCGACAAAGGGACTTGTTGCACCGTTTATGACGTGCTATGATGCCGAGGGCAAAGAGAGAATTATAAAAGGACTTTATTCGGAGCTTGAAGAAAGACTTGTTTCGTTAAAAGGTGCTGTTCCTGCCGATAAGACTCTTGTAGGAAACAGTTATAACGGCTACAGACCGATGGGACATAAGGGCGTTCTGCCGTTTGATCAGGAAACAATCAAAATCGTTTTTGACGAGATGTGCCTGGAATCAGGTGTTAAGCTCTTGTATCATACCATACTTATTGGTTGTGACAGTGAAAACGGAAAAATCTCCTGCGTATACGCCGCAGACAGTAACGATATAATCTCAATCAAAGCGAAAATGTTTATAGATACCACAGGCTCTTCGGCACTTGCCCATAAAGCAGGTGCACAAACCATGCGTGGTAATGAAGACGGAATCTTGCAGACGAATTCTATGTTCTTCGTTATTTCGGGTGTTGATAAAACGTACGTTGACGAGCATATGAAAAAGCACACAGAAAGACGTGACAGATTTTATATGGATGTCATTGAGCAGGGTAAAAAGGACGGTACATTCCCCTGCGGAACACCGACAATCCGTATGTTTGAAAATCCCAACGGTACATATTCGGTAAATATGGCACAGATAGACGAACAGATGAACGAGCTTGACACCGAAGAAATCACAAATGCCGAAATCAGTCAGCGTTTGCAGATTCAGAAACTGATTAAGTTTTTGCGTGAAAATATACCGGGACTTGAAAACATCGAGCTTGTTGCAACCGCATCTGACCTTGGCATAAGAGAAAGCCGTAGAATTGTCGGAAAGACGGTTTTCTGCCTTGATGACATTCTGCAATCGAGAAAGTTTGACGACCGCATTGCGGTGTGTGCAAATTCAATAGACATACACGAAAAGAACAGAGTAAACTACACGACGCATACGGGCAAAAATTATTATATTCCGCTTTCCTGCCTTATTTCAAACAACATAGATAATCTTCTTACAGCAGGAAAAAGTCTGTCTGCAGACAAATATGCTTTTGCGGCAGTGCGTGT
>JAFODX010000163.1 GCA_017380475.1 Clostridia bacterium | reverse complement strand
ATTATCAATAAAATTAAATAAATAAAAAAGGATAAAATAAATCCTTTTTTTATATTATTAATTATTTTTATAATTAAAATATTGTAATAAAAAAGCAATGCAAAATGCACTGCAGGAATCGAACTGAACTTTCAAACAGATGCAACGGCATTAAATCTTTCGGTCGATATCTTAAGAGAAGATACACCGAGAAGTTTTTTCGCAGTTGATGTTTTCTGTGACGGTGAATTTGCAGGAAGTATACAAAATATCAAAGACGAAGACTGTGTCGGCGATTATGCAAACGAAGAATACACAATCGGCAGCTTTGACGGCAAGTTCAATTTTCCGTCAGGTGAAAAGAACATCCGCATTGTTCTTCCCCATTCAAAGATTTGCCGTATCACAGATATTGAACTTGCAAATGCTACATTCATAAAACCCGTAAAAAAGTCAAAACTTATGCTTGCGTTCGGTGATTCAATTACGCAGGGGTACGATTCACTCCATCCCGTAAACACATATGCAATGAGATTGTCAGCCGCACTTGATGCCGAGCTTATAAACAAAGGTATCGGCGGTGAATGTTTTAAACGTGAAATCGCAGAAACCGCTGAGATTATAGATGCAGACCTTATAACGGTTGCATACGGCATAAACGATTATACCGTATATACACAGGAGGAATTTACAAAGAACTGCAAAGGGTTCATTTCCGTACTTGCACAAAAATACAAAAACACACCTATTTATGTCATCACCCCGATATGGACCACACTGCGTGGTAAAAAATACAAGTTCGGCGATGTTGCAGACGTTGACCGTATCATCAGTAATATCTGTGCAGATTTCGATAATATAAAAGTGGTTCACGGCTGGGATTTAGTCCCCCACGAAGAAAAACATTTCGGTGATTTATATCTGCACCCCAATGACAACGGTTTTGAACACTATTTCAAAAATCTTATAAAGGAAATACAGGCTAATGATTAACTCAATCAAACTTGAGCTTTCGGGCGGTGATTTTGAAATCACACAGGGAGAGGATTTTTCAGTTACAAGCGATTGCTTAAATCACCTTGTTTACGAAAAAGATGGTGTGTGGCACGTTGTGAGCGACCCGTATCACGGGAAATATGCAAAAACAGTGATAACCCTCCCGTTTCTCCGTGCTTTTACAAATTTTCAGATTAACCTGACGGACGGTGCATTAAACCTATGTAAGACCGATTGTGAAAATATGGAATTTAATCTGAAAAACGCATCAGCGGAATCAGATACTGTAACCTCAGAGAATCTGTACATATCAATCGCACATTCAAATCTGCGTATTTTGACAGACTCGCAGTCCACAAACATTGACTGCGGTTACGGTACACTAGATTTAAGACTCACAAGAGGAAGCTACAGTATAAAATCACAGTGCGGAATGGGTAAAGTGACACTTAATTCGTCTGTCATTCCAAAGAAGTTTGAATGTAATAACGGCAACCGCAAGATCAATGTTATATGCGGTATGGGCGATGTCAATATAAACACGTAAAAAATACTGATATTTTTTGGAATAAGCCTTGAAATTTCCAAATTATTGGTGTATAATTATTTTATAAATATTTACAAAGGAGATTTTTTTAATAATGGGTACATTTATTGACGGCTTAAAGGCAAAAGCAAAAGCCAACCTTAAAACGATTGTTCTCCCCGAAGGTGAGGATATAAGAACAATAAAGGCTGCTGCTATGGTTAAAGCAGAAGGCTATGCAAAGACAATTCTTTTGGGTAACCCAGACAAAATCAACGCAATGGCAAATGATGAGGGTGCTGATATAAGCGGTATCGAGATTATTGACCCCTCATGCGGTAACGAGGAATTTGCAGAGATTTTTGCAGAGCTAAGAAAGAGCAAGGGCGTAACACTTGACCAGGCACGTGAAACAGTTAAAGATGCACTTTACTACGGTGTTATGATGGTTAAGACAGGTAAAGTTGACGGTATGGTTGCAGGTGCTGTAAATTCATCAGCAAACGTTATAAGACCGTCATTGCAGATTCTTAAAACTGCACCGAACACAAAGATTGTTTCTGCATTCTTCATTATGAATGTTCCTGACTGTGAATACGGTGAGAACGGTACATTCGTATTCGGTGACAGCGGTCTTAATCAGGACCCCACAGCAGAGGAACTTGCAGAAATCGCAATTTCATCAGCTGCATCATTTGAGGCACTTGTCGGCACAGAGCCGAAGGTTGCAATGCTTTCATATTCTACATACGGCAGTGCAAAGCATGACCTTGTAACAAAGGTTCAGGAAGCTACAAAACTCGCAAAGGAAAAGGCTCCGGAGCTCGCACTTGACGGTGAACTCCAGCTTGATGCGGCAATTGATGCAAGCGTAGGCAAGCAGAAAGCTCCCGAATCAAAGGTTGCCGGAAGTGCAAACGTACTTATATTCCCCGACCTTAACGCAGGTAATATAGGTTACAAGCTAGTTCAGCGTCTTGCAAAGGCTGAGGCTTACGGTCCGATTCTTCAGGGTATCGCAGCACCGGTCAATGACCTTTCAAGAGGTTGTACAGCAGAAGATATAGCAGGTGTAGTTGCAATAACATCAGTTCAGGCACAGGCAAAATAAAAAGTCCGGAAAATCGCCCACCTTGCACTGATACGCATACGTGCATATCAGCACAATCTGAACAATTTTTTCGAACTTTAGATTATAAAGGAGAAGAAAATGAAAATTTTAGTTATTAACGCAGGTAGTTCATCACTTAAGTATCAGCTTATTGATATGGATAACAAGAACGTACTTGCAAAAGGACTTTGTGAAAGAATAGGTATAGACGGCTCAAACCTCCAGCACACATGTGTTGTTAAGGGTCTTGATAAGATTAAGATTGAAAAGCCGATGAAAGACCACGGTGACGCTATACAGATGGTTATCGACGCATTGGTTGACGCTGACCACGGTGCAATCGCATCAATGTCAGAAATCGGCGCAGTAGGACACAGAGTTGTTCACGGTGCAGAGGCATTTACAGATTCAACTCTCGTAACAGAAGCTGTTTTAAAAGAGCTTGAAAAGTGCACACCGCTTGCACCGCTTCATAACCCGCCGAACATCATCGGTATAGAAGCTTGTCAAAAGGTAATGCCCAACACTCCGATGGTTGCAGTATTTGATACAGCGTTCCATCAGACAATGCCGGCAAAGGCATATATGTATGCTCTTCCCTACAAGTGCTACGAAGAAGACAGAATAAGAAAGTACGGCTTCCACGGCACAAGCCACAAGTATGTTTCACAGGAAGCTGTAAAAGTCCTTGGCAAGCCTGCTGAGGAGCTTAAGATTGTTACATGCCATCTTGGAAACGGTTCATCAATCAGTGCGGTTGACGGTGGTAAGTGTGTAGACACATCAATGGGCTTCACTCCGCTTGACGGTGTTCCGATGGGAACAAGAACAGGTTCAATGGACCCGGCAGTTATGACATTCCTTATGAATAAGGGCATGAGTGCAAAGGAAATTGATAACCTTGTAAACAAGGAAAGCGGCGTTGCAGGTATTTCAGATGTTTCATCTGACTTCCGTGACCTTTCAGCTGCAGCAGAAAGCGGCAATAAGCGTGCAGAGCTTGCACTTGCAATGTTTAGTTATCAGGTTAAGAAGTTCATCGGTTCATATGCTGCTGCAATGGGCGGAATCGACGCTGTAGTATTCACTGCAGGCGTTGGTGAGAACGATGCAGCTACACGTAAGGATATCGTTTCGGGACTTGAGTTTATGGGTATTAAGATTGACGATGAGAAGAACTCAACAAGAGGTACGGTTGATGTTTCTGCCGCTGATGCGACAGTTAAGACTCTCGTTATCCCCACAGACGAGGAAATGATGATAGCTATAGACACTCAGAGATTGGTTGAAGGTTAATAAGTTAAGGTTGATGCGAAAGCATCAACCTTTTTATTTGACAAAATTCTGCATATATGGTATACTGTAGATAATAACCTACAGAAAGGGTGTTAAAAATGAAAAAAAGACTTATTGCATCAGTTCTTGCCGTTCTGACAGTTGTCGGCACTACAGCCACCACAAACGCTGCAAATGAGAACTGGCGTGACCCGTTTGTTACACGTATGATGAGAACAATTTCACAGGACCCGACGTATACAGATGCTATTATGACCGACCTTGACCGTAACGGAATTCCCGAGGTTTTTGTTATCAAGAAAGGTACATACGGCAAAATCGGTGCAGCTTTTACTATGGTTGATAACGTGGTTACCGACATAGAAGTTCCTGCTAACATAATCGGCGAATGTCTTGAAAATATAGATGTTTATGTAAAGAACGATACCTACATTTTTGTTGGTGCTGAAGTTCCACGATATGCATCGACAATAATGTATTACAAGCTCACGCTTGCCAACAACAAGCTCACAGCAACACGCATTAACAAAAGCGATGTAAGTCCCTATGCACATATAACCTATGTTGATAAATATGTAAACAACCTTCTGGAAAACGGATACCCGAACAGAAACAAAATAGTCGATTTTATCGCAAGCTATGACATGGTAAACTCAATCTCCGCAACACGCTCAATAGCAAATATGCTCGTTAACGGCGAGAGAGTAGCGGTAACGGGCTATACAGTAAACGACTCTAACTATTTCAAGGTTCGTGACATTGCGATGCTTTTACGTAACACTCCGTCAAAGTTCAATGTTTCGTGGGACGGTAATCTCAATGCAATTATGATTGATACGCACAGCGACTATATTGCTATCGGCGGTGAGCTCTCAAGCGAAATTGAGCAGGATATGAATGTCGTTGAAAACAACACCCCGATTTATGTTGACGGACGTCGTACAGCAATAACTGCATACAACATAAACGGAAGTTCATACTTCAAAATCCGTGACATTGCAGACGCCGCAGGATTTGAAATTCAGTGGGACGGAGCTTCACAGACAATCAATATAATAACATACTAAAAAAAGAACGCAGACATCATTCGATGTCTGCGTCTTCTATTATTGTTGTATCTTCTATACTCTCCACACTGCCAAGCTTTCTCACTATCGCACGTGTACGCACTCCTACAAGCTTGTCAAGGTCATCATTTGCCTGTGTAAGATGCTTCTGTGTTGCGGCAAGTACCGTTTCAAACCTTTCAAACTCTGTCTTTACCGCACCCAATACTTCCCATACCTGTGAGGACTGTTTCTGTATCGCCAACGTCTTAAAGCCCATACGTATTGCACTGAGCATTGCCGCCATTGTACTGGGACCTGCAACCATCACCTTGTAAGTATTCTGCAATTCCTCTATAAGTCCACGGTTTACAACTTCTGCATACAAACCCTCAACAGGCAGGAACATAATCGCAAAATCGGTCGTGTAAGGCGGAGAAACGTATTTTTCATGTATATCCTTTGCTTCACCCATAAGTCGTGTACGGAGCATTTTTGCCGCTGATTCAACCTCTGTCTTATCACCACTCTCGTATGCGTTTAAAAGTATTTCATATGTATCCGCCGGGAACTTTGAATCAATCGGCATATATGTCGGTGTTCCGTCCTGGTCAGGTAGTTTTATCGCAAACTCAACCACGTTACGGCTACCCGGTACGGTTGCATAGTTTGTTTCATACTGCGTGGGTGAAAGCATTTCCTCAAGAATCGCTCCCAACTGCATTTCGCCGAGTATTCCTCGTGTTTTTACATTCGAAAGGACTTTCTTCAAATCCCCTACTCCACGTGAAAGAGTCTGCATTTCACCAAGACCCTTATAAACCTCTTCAAGTCTTTCACTGACAAGTTTAAAGGATTTACTTATTCTTGACTCAAGCGTTTCCTGAAGCTTCTCATCAACAGTCTTACGGATTGAGATTAGCTGTTCAGAGTTCTCCTGACGCAGTTTGTCAATTGCCTGTGTGTTTTCCTGACGGAGAACATCAAGCCGTTTATCAATCGTGTTTCGCAGCTCTGATGTTGACTTTTCTATCTGTGCAAAACGCTCCGTCTGCATATTGCCTATTTCACGCTGGTTCTTCGTTATTATATCTCCGAAGCTCTGCATTGCACGCTCAATTTCAGTACGTGTCGATTCGCCATTATCTTTTTTTGATTTTATAAGTATCACAATTGAACATATAAGTGTCACAACTGCCACTACGAGAATTACTATATCCATAACTGTCTCCTAATCTTTGTTATGACTATATTTTATCACAAGTATTCCACAAAATCAACACTATTTATCAGATTTAAGTTTTTGTGAGAGCTTTATGAGACACTTCTTTTCAATCCGGCTCACATACGAACGACTGATACCCAAAGAATCAGCTATCTGCTGTTGTGTCAGTCTCTTTCGCCCACCCAATCCGTACCGATGCACCATTATCTGATACTCCGTCGGCGAAAGCTCACTCGACATTGCACCGTAAAGCTCCTTTGCTTCAAGCGCCGTTGAGATTTTATCGGCTATATCGGGTGCATCATCAGGCAGAATATCTGCAAGCGTCATTGCATTTCCGTCTGTGTCTGTTCCCAACGCATCGTCCATATACACTTCCGCTTTTTGTTTCTTTGTTGAACGAAGATACATCAAAACTTCGTTTTCAATACACCGTGAAACATACGAAGAAAGCTTTTTCTTCTTTTTGGGCGAAAACGTGTTTATTCCCTTTATGAGTCCGATTGTGCCGATTGAAATTATGTCCTCGGCATTTTTTTCGTCACTGTATTTTTTCGCAATATGCGCAACAAGACGCAGATTGCGTTCAATAAGAACATTCTTTGCTTCCTTGTCACCCTCTGCATATCGTCTTATATATTCCTCTTCCTCCTCCGGTGTCAGAGGTTTTGGAAACGCCTGCGAACCTGACACATACCCCGCCATCAAAATTACGGTTTTAAGCCATTCAAATACTGCTTCAAGCATACAATCATCGCCTTTTTTATGAATTTGTATATTTATATTCATGCAGGGCTTGACAGGTTTGTATTTTTATGAATAAAATTCCGTTTATTCGGGTATATTTAAGTACAATGAAAGGACTGATTCTATGTTTGAAAAACTACTTGGAAAATTAAAGAGAAGCCGTAAGTCGTTTATGCTCTATTCACCGCTGAACGGTGAGATTGTACCGTTAAGAGAAGTATCCGATGAGGTGTTTTCAAGCGGTATGCTTGGTGACGGAATTGCGGTTGAGCCAAAGGACGGAAAACTTGTTGCACCGTGCGCAGGCGTTGTGGGACACATATTCGATACACAGCACGCAATAAACATTGTTTCCGATTTCGGGTGCGAAATACTCTTGCATATAGGACTTGATACGGTAAAGCTCAAAGGTAAAGGTTTCAACGTAAAAGTGAAAGAGGGACAGAGAATAAACAAAGGTGACTTACTTTGCGAATTTGACAAAGACATTATAAAAGGTGCAGGGCTTAAATGCACAACCCCTATGGTTATCACCAATGCAAACGAGTTTACTAAAATTGATGCACGCCCAAGATGCAGTATAAATGCAGGCGATTCAGTATTAAAGATCGAAAATTAAAAAGATGCCCTGAAAACACAATGTTTTCGGGGCATCTTTCAGTCTGTTTATGTTCAGCCCATATACTTCTCAACATCATCAGCATCAAGATTATACAGCTTGTTGAGTTTAAGTGAAACAGTAATTGGTATACCTGTACGTCCTGACTCGTATGACGAAAGCGTGAACCTTGAAATGCCAACCACACTCGCCACATATTCCTGTGTCATAGAATTACGGAAACGTATATATTTTAAATCTCTTCCGGTCATTGTTCTCTCCTATGCATTTATTTCTGTAAGTACATTTTTATAGTTTGTCAGATTTGTAAATGTGGTTTTATATGCAAGTGCCATCTTCTCTACACGGTCTGTGGTAATCTCCCTTTCACCACGCTCATATGAGGCAAGCGTGCGAGGCGTTACACCAATCATATCCGCTGCCATATCACGGCTTATGCCACGTTCCTCACGGAATGTCTGTAATCTTTCTCCGATATACTTCAAAAGAATTTTATTGTTTTTCTTCATCTTTTGTTGCTCCCCTCTCTGTTATGAGTAAATTTTACCATAATAAAATCTGCTTTTCAACCCTTTTTGAAAAGTTTGGTAATTCTTATATCACTTTAATATTAAAAAAAGAGTTGCAGGCAATATAAGCTCACAACTCCTTGTCGATATTTGTCGAAATTATCAACTTTTCAGTAATCATTATTATTTTTAAACTCAATCAGGAAAGATTTTGTGCATTTTAAGCACTTTTAACATCTCCCGTACAATTTTGTAACCGAACGTACAAGCTGACACAGTTCTGCTGATAAATCATTACGACCGATTCTCCACCTCCAGTTATTACCTACTGTCTGCGGAGTGTTTATCCTTGACTCTCTGCCGGTTTTCATATAATCCTGTAACGGAATAATACACAGTTTCGCATTACTCTGCATTATCCTGCTTATAAACGGTATTGCAATTTCATTATCAGGCGTGTAT